>CBDUEF010000045.1:0-12146 GCA_965366095.1 uncultured Cypionkella sp.
GCCAAACCTGATAACTGCGTGCAGAGAACCCCGCCCGCTCCAATCCCGCGATATAGCTTGGTAATTTCCAAAAGGCGACAGAGTTCGGCTTGCCAAAGCTGTCACGCAGCCGGTTCTGTGTCAGATCGGTCGCGATGCGCAATTGCCCAACCACATTCTCGGCCACGGCTTCGGGATTGGCCGCGGTCAGGGGCCAGCGTTTAACCCCGTCAAGCACCCAGGCCCCCGGCTCCAACCGCGCCTTCTTGGCGATCAGCCGGTCTTTCAAGCCATCATCCGGGCCAAAGGACAGGAAACTCACATCGTAAAGCTCCGAGCCATCGGGGTTGGCGCGGTTGGCCTGAATAACCGTCTGGCCACCGTCGCCACCTTGCCGCATCCACAGCCCATCGGCCGAGATCGACAGGATCGAGCCGCCATCCTGGCCCATCGCCGCCGAACGCAGCCGGTATTCCTTGGTGGTCGCCGCCACCAAGGGATTGAACACCGCCACTGCCAGCGCCCCAAGCAAGCCCGCAACCAGCACCGGGGCCAGCAAAAACCGCAACCCCGATCTCCCCGCCGCCCGCACCGCCACCAGCTCGGACGAGCGCGCCAGATTAAGAAACAAGGCAATCGCGGTCAGGATCATCACCAGCGGCAGGATCTGATACAGGCTTTCGGGCACATTCAACGCCGACAAAACAAACGCCTGCCCGGTGGTGATCGCGCTGTCAGAATGGCGTCGCAGCTGATCAATCACATCAATCAGCATCAAAATGCCCAAAAACACCCCGAAAACCAGCGCAAACATCGCCAGAAACCGCCGCGCGATATAAAGCGAAAGCGTCATGCCGTCACCGCCGGACGCCGCCGCTCACGCTGGCCATACCACAGCATGGCCACCGTGATCACCGCCCCTATCCCTCCCGGCAGATAGGCCAGCGGCCAGCCGCTTTCCGACAGCTCGGCTTGCGCCGTGGCCACGGTCGAGATGCTTTGCACCACCAGCAACAGAAAAACCGCCGCCAGAATCTGCCGCCACAGACCAAAGCGCGAAAACGCCCCCAGCAAAAGCGTGGCAAACCCGATCGTTGCCGCCACCGTCGCCAGCAAGGGCTGGCCAAAGCGGCTATGCGCATCCGACAAGAACCGCGCCCGCGTCGCCCCGGTTTCGGCCAGCAATTCCGGGCTGGCCGCAAACAACTCGGGCGTGGTCAATTCTTCCACTTTGCGCAGCTGCGCGCCTTGCTGGGCGATCAACCCGGCCAAATCATAGGTAAAATCGCCAAACCGCGTGACCGCCAGCCGCCTGGACTTCAAGTCCAGCGTCTGCACCAACCCGTCCAGCATGATCAGCTTTGGCCCATCATCGGCACGCACAAACAGCGCCTGCCGCGCGGTATAAGTCACCGATTGCGCCACATTTCTTGCGTCATTCAAGAACAGATCAAGCAATTCCCCGGTCGGCGCCACCTCGCGGATATAAAGCGTGATCCCGGTGGAGGGATGGGTAAACTCGCCATCCTTCAAGAACCGCGCCGAGACGTTTTGCGAAATTTCCGCTGTCCGTGTGGCCAGCGAGGCCCGGCTGGCCGGAACCAGCACATGCATCAAAATTGCCATCATCAGCGCCACGATCAGCCCGAAATACAACACCGGTCGCATGATCTGAAACGACGATACCCCCGTCGCCTGCATCACCACCAGCTCGCTTTCCTGCGTCAGCCGATTGGCCACATAAACCGCCGCCGCAAAGGCCGAAATCGGCAGCACCAGCCGGATCACGTTTGGCAAGGTCAAAATCGAAAACTGCAAGAACACCAACGCCGATTGCCCATCGCCGATCAATTGATCAAACAGGCCCACCGCCCGGTTGACCCAATAAACCGACACCAGCACTAGTGAAAAGAATCCGAACACCGCAAGCAGTTGCGACAGCAGATATCTGTCGAATTTCGACACGCGGCATCCTCTTTTGCAAATCACCTTGCCGGAGGCTAGCCGAAATCCGTGCCGGGGAAAACTCATATCTGGCCTTCCGCCCGCCTCTTCGCTAGCTTTGCGCGAAACCTTGCGCCCTTGCCGGGCGCCAGCCGGAGAAAACCATGTCAAATCCCGTCGCCATCCAGTTTCAAGCCACAGATCTTGCGGCCCTCGCCGCCCAGACCGGCCGCATCAGCCTGTTGATTGACGGCGACAAACCGGCCACCCCGGCGGCGCGCAAGATTGATCGGCTGATGCGCGGCGGGCTCGCCCGCGCTCTGGCCTCTGCGGCTTTGGCCAAACTCAAACCCGGTGAGGCGCTGGAGCTGGCCTATCCCTCGGGGCTTGCCGCCGAAGCGCTGCAACTGATCGCCCTGCCGCGCAAAGCCAACCAGACCGAGGCCCGCCGTGCAGGCGGTGCCATTGGCCGCGCCATAAACGCGTCGGGCAGCTTGGTTTTGGTCGAATCCCACCCTCAGGCCAGCGAAATTGCTTTTGCTCTGGCGCTGAGGGCCTATGATTTTACCCCCCATAAAACCGACAACAAGAAAACCCTTGGCCCGGTCATCCTTGCCAGCGCCGCGCCCGAGGCTTTGGCCCAAAAAGCGGGCCCCTTGGCCGCCGTGGCCGAGGGCGTTTTCTTCACCCGCGATCTGGTGAATGAACCCGCCAATATCCTGACAACCGATGATTTCGCGGCCCGCCTTGCTGCGATGCACGAATTGGGACTTGAGGTCGAAATTCTGGAAGAGGCCGATATGGCCAAGCTTGGCATGGGCGCTTTGCTGGGCGTGGGGCAGGGCTCGGAAAGCCCTTCGAAACTGGTGGTCATGCAGTGGAAGGGCGGAAAAAAGGGCGAGGCGCCTTTCGCGCTGGTCGGCAAGGGTGTGGTCTTTGATACCGGCGGCATCTCGATCAAACCCGCAGGCGGCATGGAAGAGATGACGATGGACATGGGCGGCGCGGGCGTGGTTGCCGGCGTCATGCGCGCGCTGGCCCTGCGCAAGGCCAAGGCCAATGTGGTCGGCCTTGTCGGCATCGTTGAAAACATGCCCGACGGTCGCGCCCAGCGCCCCGGCGATGTGGTGAAATCCATGAAGGGCGACACCATCGAGGTGATCAACACCGATGCCGAGGGCCGCCTCGTTCTGGCCGATGTGCTTTGGTATGCGCAAGAGCGGTTCAAACCCTCTGGCATGATCAATCTGGCCACTTTGACCGGGGCGATCATCGTGGCCTTGGGCCATGAAAACGCCGGTGTGTTTTCCAATGATGATGGCCTATGCAACGCGTTTCTTGCCGCCGCTGCGGCGGAAGGGGAGGGCGCATGGCGCATGCCGATGGGCCAAGCCTATGATGATAAACTGAAATCGCGCATTGCCGATATGATGAATGTCGGCGGGCGCGACGGCGGGGCGATCACGGCGGCGCAGTTTCTCAAGCGCTTTGTCAAAGAGGATATGCCCTGGTGCCACCTTGATATCGCAGGCACAGCGCTGTTGAAAACCGACACCGCGCTTGCGCCCAAAGGGGCCACAGGCTGGGGCGTGATGGCGCTGAACCGGCTGATCCGTGATCGGTATGAGGTGAAATGACACTGGGCCGGGGGCGCCACCCATGCCGATGGTGATGTTTTACCATCTCACCCGCTCATCGCCCGAGCAAACCTTGGCGCTGTTGTTGCGGCGCTCGCTGGAAAAGGGCTGGCGGGTGATGGTGCGCGGCACCGATCGCGCCGCGCTAGAGCGGCTGGACGCGGCCCTTTGGCAAGGCCCCGAGGACAGCTTTTTGCCGCATGGGCTGCAAGGCGGGGCGCAAGATGCCTTGCAGACGGTGCTCTTGGGGCAGGGCGCCATCGGAAACGATGCACAGGCGCTGTTGCTGATCGACGCGGCCGAAACCAGTGCCGTTGAGGCCGCGAAATTGGAACGGGTGATGGTGCTGTTTGATGAGGCGGATACGAGGGCCCTTTCCATCGCCCGCGGGTTGTGGACCACCCTGACCAGCGCCGGTTTGCATGCGCAATACTGGTCGGAAGAAACTGGAAGCTGGCAATTGAAAACCGAACGCAAGGCGGTTTAGTAAGTCGACCTCTGGCGTCTCTTGGTTAAGCAAACGTTAATGTCGCCGCCTAAGCCATTGAAATATATAGGTCGATAAACTGTCGCACAGGGCGAAGGGGTTTGATCAGCGCCGCAAAACCATCTTGTCGCCCTCAATCTGGATCGAGAACTTGCCCAGATAATCCATCCCCAAAAGCGAGATATCCATGTCGCCCTCGGTCACGAAAGCCCCCAGATCCTGATCCTGAAACGGCCCGAAATCAACGCGGTCCAACCGAACCCGCGCCGTTCGAACCACCCCATTCGCCGTCATCGCCTGGCCCACATAGGCCAGCCCCGCCGGATCAATCCCCACCGATTTCGCGTCATTGGCCGAAAGGGTCAACCCGCTGGCCCCGGTGTCGGCCATCATCTCCAAAGCCGTGCCGTTGATCTGTAGCTTCAGGTAATAATGCCCATCCTGGGCGCGGGGGATCGTAACCTCATTCTGCCCCACGGTCTGGTTTGGCCGAACGTCCCGCCGGATATCGCCCCAAAGCCCGTAACCCGCAGCCACCCCCACAAAGATCATCCCCCAGGCCAGCGCCGTCCGCAGCGCAAATCCCAACCGCTGCCGGTATTCAACCAGAACCCACCCGCCAAGCGCCGCCAATAGCAAAACCAGATACAGCAGCCTGCCAAAGGTTTCCCCTGCCATCAGATCAGCCCCGTGCCCCGGATACCATCAATCACAAACTGAACCGACAGCGCCGCAAGCAGCATTCCCAAAAGGCGGGTCACCACCAGAGTTCCAGTCCGCCCAAGCAGGCGCTCGAAGAACGGCGAAGCGAGCAGAAAGAGATAGGTCGAAAAGATCATCGCGCCAAGCAGCCCGAGAATCGCAACAGTTCCAATCCACCCCGGCCCCGATTGCCCGATCAACAAGATCATCGTGGCAATCGCCCCCGGTCCTGCAATCAAAGGAGTGGCAAGTGGGAACACTGAAGGGTCATGATCTGGATCAGGATGCTGCCCCTCACGGCGTTGGGTGCGGCGCTCGAACAGCATATCGAGGGCGGTCAGAAACAGCAAAATCCCGCCCGCGATACGAAAAGCGGGCATGGAAATGCCGATGAAACCCAGAACCGGCTCACCGGCCACGCCAAACAGCGTCAACAGGGCAAAGGCAATCAGGCAGGCGCGACGGGCCATTCCAGCACGGCGCTCAGAATCCATGCCTTGGGTCAGGGCGATGAACATCGGCACCAGACCCGGCGGGTCGATCACCACGAAAAGCGTGGCAAAGGCGGTGATCAACAGGGCCGAGTCCATTATTTTGTTGCAGCCTCCAGCTTGCTTTGCGCCGCCATCCACATGGCTTCGGCGCGATCAAGGGCCTCCATGACCTCGCCGTATTTCTTGTTCCAGGTCTCAAGCTCACCGATGCGAGACGCCTCATATAGCTCGGCATCCGCAAGTTTCTTGGCCAGACGGTCGCGCATGTCGTTGAGCTTGTCGAGCCTTTCTTCGGATTTCTTCACCTCCGAGCGCATCAGTTTGATGTCTTCTTGTGAGGCTTTCTTAGGCTTTTCAACGGGTTTGGCGGGTTTTGCGTCTTCATCCCCTGCCAAAAGCTGACGGCGGTAGGCCTCAAGATCTTCGGCATAGGGGGTGACCGCGCCGCCCTTGACCAGCCAGAGACGGTCGGCCACCAGCGACAAAAGGTGCATGTCATGGCTGACCAGAACCACGGCGCCGGAGTATTCGATCAGCGCCTCGACCAAAGCCTCACGCGATTCGATATCCAGGTGGTTGGTTGGCTCGTCGAGAATCAGCAGATGCGGGGCGTCGATGGTGGCCAAAAGCAGCGAGAGGCGGGCTTTTTGGCCCCCCGAAAGCCTGCCGACCACGGTTTCGGCCTGATCGGCCATCAGGCCAAAGCCCGCCAAACGGGCGCGCAGACGGGGCTGGCCTTCGGTGGGGCGCAGGCGCATGACGTGCTGCAATGGCGTCTCGTCGATGTGCAATTCATCAACCTGATGCTGGGCGAAATAGCCGATCCGCAGCTTGGAGGATTGCACCATCTTACCTTCGGATGGTTGAAGTTTGCCTGCCAAGAGCTTGGAAAGAGTGGATTTTCCTTCGCCGTTGCGGCCCAAAAGCGCGATGCGGTCATCCTGATCAATTCGCAAGGACAGCTTTTTCAGGATCGCCGGGCCACCGTAGCCGACGGCCACGCCTTCCATGTTGATGATCGGCGGCGACAGTTCTTCAGGGGCCGGAAAGGTGAACACCACTTTTTTCGCGTCTTCGGGCGCGGTGATGGTTTCCATTTTTTCCAGCATCTTCACACGCGATTGCGCTTGAACAGCTTTTGAGGCTTTTGCCTTGAAACGATCAACAAAGGATTGAAGATGCGCGCGGCGGGCGTCTTGTTTCTTGGCCTCGGCCTGCAAAACCGCGCGGCGTTCGGCGACCTGACGGGCGAATTGATCATAGGAGCCGGACCAATAGGTCAGCTTTTTGGCGTCAAGGTGCAGGATGCCTTGCACAGCCCGATTGAGCAGCCCGCGGTCGGGGCTGATGATCAAAACCGTATGCGGATATTTCAGCAAATAGCTTTCCAGCCAGAGCGCGCCTTCAAGATCAAGGTAGTTGGTCGGCTCGTCCAACAAGAGGTAATCGGGCTGCGCAAAGAGCACGCCCGCCAGCGCCACACGCATCCGCCAGCCGCCGGAAAAATCCGAACAGGGGCGCTTTTGCGCCTCGGCGTCAAAGCCTAAGCCTTTGAGAATGCTGGCAGCGCGGCCCTCGGCGGACCAGGCGTCAATATCGGCAAGCCGGGCCTGCACCTCGGCAATGCGGTGGGGGTCGGTGGCGACCTCAGATTCGGCCAGAAGGCTTGCGCGTTCGGTATCGGCGGCTAAAACGGTGTCGATCAGCGAGGTGGAAGAGGACGGCACCTCTTGCGCCACGCCGCCGATGCGGGCGCGGTTGGGCATGGTGATGTCGCCGCCCTCAAGCGCCAGCTCGCGGCGGATCAGCCGGAAGAGCGTGGTTTTGCCGGCACCATTGCGGCCGACAAGACCAACCTTATGGCCGGTGGGAATGGTGGCGGAGGCGCCCTCGAACAGGGGGCGGCCTTCAACGGAATAGGTGATGTCTTCGATTTTCAACATGGGGCGGGGCTTGCCCTAAGGCGCGGCGAGCGTCAACGGCGAAGTATGCCCAGCCTATGCTGAGCATGTGCAAAACATATGCGCAGCGTCATTATGTTTGCCGAAACCCGGCTTTTCAACCGTGCGGCCCCGTGATAGCAGGCGCGCAGATGAATTTCGGGGCAGGAACGCCCCTTTTGTAACCGGAGACTCCCATGGCCGTTGAACGCACCCTGTCGATCATCAAACCCGATGCAACCAAGCGCAACCTGACCGGCAAGATCGTTGCCAAGTTCGAAGATGCCGGCCTGCGGGTTGTGGCCTCCAAGCGCATCCACCTGTCGGCCGCGACCGCTGGCGCGTTTTATGCCGAGCATTCCGAGCGCGGGTTCTACGGCGAGTTGGTGGCCTATATGGCGTCGGAGCCGGTGGTGGTTCAGGTGCTGGAAGGCAAAGGCGCGATCGCCAAGAACCGCGAAGTGATGGGGGCGACCGATCCGGCGCAGGCCGATGCGGGCACGATCCGTAAAGAGTTCGCTTTGTCCAAGGGCGAGAATTCGGTGCATGGCTCGGATTCGGCTGAATCGGCTGCGCGTGAGATTGCGTTCTTCTTCTCGGGTCTTGAACTGGTCGGCTGATCTAGCGCCGCTCGATCACGCCAAAGAATTGCAGGGCCGTTTCCAGATCGGAGCGGCCCTTTTCTTTTGATCCGGCATGGGCAGATTTGAGAACATCAAAGCGGGCGCGCAGGGCTTTCTTTTCCTCGCCCTTGCAATCATTCCACGGGCGCCCCTGAAGGGCCATGTGCAAGACATAATAGCCGATGAAATGTGGCTGGGTGCCGCTGGCGAGCAGGCGGCGATAGCCTTCATCGGCACCGATTTCGCGCAACTGGGCGGCTGTGGAGATGCCAGCCTTGGCGAAGGCGGCCTCTGAGGCCGGGCCGAGGTTGGGAATGGAAGAAATCGGATCGGTCATCAGGCGCACCAATAAAGAGGCCAGCCTAAAGGGGCTGGCCTGTGCATCGCAATATGCTGGGATCAGATCGAGGCCCAATCCTTGAAGATCGGTTTGCCCTGTTGCGGGCTGGGCGGGGCGGATTGGCCCTGTTGTTGTGTCGGGGTCTGGGTGCCGCCCTGTTGTGGGCTGGGTTTGGTGCTTGCCATGGAACTGCTCCGGTTTTGGCGTTATGCGAATCACTTTGCGCGCGGGTTAGGGCGCATTAGCGTCCCGATTGTGGCGGGAATGCGGCCAGATAGGCCGGGATCAGGGCTTTTACAATGAATTGATCAGGTTAGGTGCGCCAGATCGGCGCTAGTCTGCCGAGATCAGCGTTGCCGGGAAGCCAATTTCATCAAGCGAGGCGAGCAGGGCATCGGTTTGCGGAGTGCCATTGATCTGGACCTGACGGCTGGTCAGATCGACGGTGATGGATTTGACGCCCGCAAGCGGGGTCAGCGCGGATTCGACGGAAGCCTTGCAATGGCCGCAAGACATATCAGGAATGGAGAGGGTGATCATGTTGTCCTCGGGGTTGGTTGGGTTCAGTATAAGGGCTTCGGTGTTGGGAAAATCAAGGGCCGGAACCCGGCTTTGGGATATGGATTTGGAAATGGGCGGCTCTGTAACGCGATTGCATCTTGATGGGATGACCTGCGGCTCTTGCGTGGCGCGGGCCGAGCGGGTTTTGACGGGTCTGCCGGGGGTGACGCGGGCGGCGGTCAATCTGGGAACACAGAGTGCGGCGGTGGAGTTTGAGGCCCCGGCCACGCGCGAGGCGATGGCGCAGGCTTTGGGCAAGGCGGGCTATCCGGTGGTGCGCGAGCATCTGACACTGGCGGTGGAGGGGATGACTTGCGCCGCCTGCACCGGGCGGGTGGAGCGGGTGTTGCGCAGCGTTCCGGGGGTGGCCGGGGCGGTGGCCAATCTGGCCACGCGGCGGGTGGAAGTGGAGCTGTGGGAGCGGGTGGACCCTGCGCGCCTGGCGGCGGCGGTGGCCAAGGCTGGGTATCCGGCGCAGCCCTTGGCGGGCGAGGTGCCAAGCGAGGATATGGCGCCGATCTGGCGGCGGGTGTGGGTGGCGGCGGCTTTGACCCTGCCGGTGTTTGTGGCCGAGATGGGCGGGCATCTGGTGCCGGCCTTTCATCATTGGCTTTACCGTTTGGTGGGGATGCAGCCGCTGTGGTGGATGCAGATGGTGCTGGTGGCGCTGGTGCTGATCGGACCGGGGCGGGTGTTTTTCGCCAAGGGCATCCCTGCGCTGTTGCGCGGCAGCCCGGATATGAATGCGCTGGTGGCTTTGGGATCAGGGGCTGCGTTTCTTTATTCGGCCTTGGTGGTGCTGGTGCCGCAGGTGATCCCCGAGGCGTCACGGGCGGTATATTTCGAGGCGGCGGCGGTGATTGTGGTGCTGATCTTGCTGGGCCGCGCGCTTGAGGCGCGGGCGCGGGGTCGGGCGGGGCAGGCGATTGCGCGGTTGGTGCAACTGGTGCCGAAAACCGCGCGGGTTCTGGCCGACGATGGTTCGGTTTCAGAAATGGCGGTGGCGCAGTTGCGCCCCGGTATGCGGGTGCAGATCCGGCCCGGTGAGAGGATACCGACGGATGGCGTGGTGGTTGAGGGGGCCTCGGCTGTCGATCAATCCATGCTGACCGGCGAGCCTATCCCGGTGGCCAAGGGCCTGGGCGATGCGCTGACCGGCGGGACGATGAATGGCACTGGCGGGATGGTGATGCAGATCGCGCAGGTGGGGGCCGATACGGTGCTGGCCCGGATCATCGCGATGGTTGAGGCGGCGCAGGGTGGCAAGCTGCCGGTGCAGGCCTTGGTGGACAAGATCACCCTGTGGTTTGTGCCAGCGGTGATGGCGGTTGCCGTTTTGGCGGTTGTGGCATGGCTGATCTTTGGGCCGGGGCTGGCGCAGGCTTTGGTGGCGGGCGTGTCGGTGCTGATCATCGCTTGCCCCTGTGCGATGGGGCTGGCGGTGCCGGTCTCGATTCTGGTGGGATCAGGGCGGGCGGCAGAGATGGGGGTGCTGTTTCGACGCGGTGAGGCGATGCAGCGGTTGGAGCAGGTCAGCCGCGTGGCGTTCGACAAGACCGGAACCTTGACCGAGGGGCGGCCGAAGGTGGTGTTCGTGCGAGGTGAAGGCGCGCTGGAGATCGCGGCGGCGGTGGAGGCGGGGTCTGAGCATCCCTTGGCGGCGGCGGTGCTGGAGGCGGCGCAGGGGATGACGCTGCCGGTGGTGACGGAGTTTGAGGCGGTGCCGGGGCAGGGCGCGCGCGGGTTTATCGGCGAAGAGCCGGTGGCGGTGGGGTCGGCGCGGATGTTTGACGCCGTGGATGCTGTTCTGGCCGATCAGGCGGCGGCAGCGCAGGCCGAGGGCAAGGGCGTGTTGTTTGTGGCGCGGGGGGGCCGGGTGTTTGGCCTGATCGCGGTGGCCGATCCGGTCAAGCCGCAATCGCAGGCGGCGGTGGCGGCCTTGCGCGACATGGGCATCGCTGCGGTGATGGTCACCGGGGATGCGCGGGCCACGGCGGCAGTTGTGGCCAAGGGGTTGGGGATTGAGGATGTGCGGGCCGGGATATTGCCCGAGGGCAAGGCCGAAGTGATCAACGGTCTGGGCGCGGGCACGGCCTTTGTTGGCGACGGGATCAATGATGCGCCCGCCTTGGCACAGGCCGATGTCGGGATTGCGATGGGCTCTGGCTCGGATGTGGCGATCGAGGCGGGGGATGTGGTGCTGATGACCGGCGATCCGATGGGGGTGGTCAATGCGATTGGCCTGAGCCGCGCCGTCATGCGCAATATCCGCCAGAATCTGCTTTGGGCCTTTGGCTATAACGTGGCGCTGATCCCGATTGCGGCGGGGGCGCTGGTGCCCTTTGGCGGGCCGCAACTGTCGCCCATGCTGGGGGCTGGCGCCATGGCGCTGTCTTCGGTGTTCGTGCTGAGCAATGCGCTGCGGTTGCGCCGGTTCAGGCGGCTTTGAGGATGTCTTGCAACGCGAAATTGCCCTCGACCAGATCGGCAACCGTAACCACATCAAGCTTGGCGTAAAACGCATCCAGCGCATCGCTTAACACGCATTTCAACCGACACACTCCTGCCAAGGGGCAGGTGCTGGCACGCTCTTCGCTGCATTCGGTAAAGGGCAACACCTTTTCAAAGCTGCGAAACACCGCGCCGACGGTGATCTGGGACGCCGGCCGCGCCAGTTGCAAACCACCAGAGCGGCCGCGTTGCGTGGCCAGATAGCCCTCGCGGGCCAAAAGATGAATAACCTGCGCCAGATGGTTTTCCGACACCTGACAGGTTTGGGCGATATCGGCCTTGCGCACGATCTTGCCGGGATTGGCAGCGCAATACATCAATGTTCGCATCGCCAGATTGGAACGGGTGGTCAGTCGCATGGTCTACTCCCTTGTGAAAACCGATGGCAGGCCGAAGTTTTCCAATCAGAGTAGCGGTGATTTCGAGATTGGGATTTGATCTGGATCAGATAGATGTTTCATGATCAAAGCGCGGCCCCGATGGCCTAGGGTGATCCCTTGCTGCAACAGATCGCCATCGCCCAAGTGAAAATGAGTTTATCTCTTGCGGGAAATGGCCTATGCAAAAATTGCCCGATGGTTGCGCTAACATCTGCGACAGAGATGAAACATTGGGGTTTCGCGGATTGAATATATCGCGCTGCTCGACCAATGATCTTTAGACCCTTTGCTAACCCGATCAAAAACAACTTTGGAACCTGATGTGTCTGAACTGAGCCTTACGCCGAACCTTTTGCAAGCCGATGTCTTGCGGCATCTGACCTATACTTTGGGCAAGGATATGCCCAACGCCAGCCGCTATGATTGGCGCATGGCGCTGTCTTTTGCCATTCGGGATCGGGTGGTGGAGCCGTGGTTTGCCTCAACCCGCAAAACCTGGGCCGAGGACCGCAAACGGGTTTACTATCTGTCGATGGAGTTTCTGATCG
>CBDUEF010000046.1:0-12112 GCA_965366095.1 uncultured Cypionkella sp.
GTGCTGATCCTTCTGCCTTCGGTTAATTGCCAATATATGATTCATTCTTGGCTGTCACGGGGGGAAGTGCCATGAAACTCTGCCTTTGTCAGGCCGAGCCATCCCCAGATTCGCCCCCGGACCAGCCGGTGGAAAGCCGAAAGCCGATGCGGCGCGGCGGCTCTTCCGCCCGCAGTTTGGGGATCGCGCGCAGCATGACGGATAGCTGGGTAACGTGTTGGATCAGTTGGGTTTTCATGCCATTTTCATCGCGGCCATAAAAGGTGACCAGATCCGGTTCAAAAAAGCCCAGGCCCTCGATTGTCAGCACACCTGCATCAGAACCCGCAGAGCCCATCGCCACCTCTTGATCGGAATCGAGCTGGCTTTCGAAATTGCGGATGTAAAGGATCAGGCGGTCATAGGCCCATTCGGCCGGGCTTTTCTTGGCCAAAGGATCATCGCAAAGTGCGGCTGGCAGGGGTTGGTCTTCGGCGCTGGCAAGGGCAAGCGGGTCGATATGCACCGCTTTGGCACGCGGCAGGCCTGCGGCTTTGCTTACGGCAGCGGCGATGGCCGCTTCGGCCTCGGGGGTTGGTTTGGGTGCCTTCATCGCCTGCTCCTATCGCGCCTGCCAGAGCCATGCTCCATCCGCGTTCAGAACACGCGAAACCGTGCCCGCCTGCAAGAGATAGTTCAGATGCGCGATGGCTTCGACAAGCGCAAGGCTGTGGTCATTGGGGCCGATGTCGCGTTTGAACAGCGGCGCAAAGCATTCGGTGGCGGTTTTGGCGCTGGACAGGTGGGCGCGCAAACGGTCCAGCGCGCTTTCGTGGTTTTCGACCATCTGTGCCAGCCGGAAGGGCAGGCCGGTGAAGGGCAGTTTATGGCCGGGCAAGATCAGATGATCGGGCTGTGCATGGGGCATGAAGGCGCGGCTGCTGTTCAGCCATTCGGCCAAGGGGTTGGCGTCAGGCTCGGTGGGGTAGACGCCGATATTGGCGGAAATGCCGGGCAAGAGCTGATCTCCGCCCAAGATGAGGCCGTCATCAAGGCTCCAGAGCGTGGCATGATCTGGGGCATGGCCGTGGCCGATGCGCACCTGCCAGCGGCGGCCAGCGGCGGCCAGGATATCGCCCTCACTGATGCGGGTGAAGCCCAAGGGCAGCGGCGCCACCACATCGGCAAAGTTGAACGGGCGTTTGAGGGCTGCGGCTTGGCGCGCGGCTTGGTCGACGCCTGCGCGCTGCAGGAACAAAAGCTGCTCGGCGGGTGGGGTGGTTTGGACATCCAGCACCAGCATCCGCCCGTAAAGCCAGGCGGTGCGGGTGGTGATCAGTTCTGCGCCGCGTGTTTGAAACCAGCCTGCCATGCCGATATGATCGGGGTGATGGTGCGTTACAATCACCCGGCGAACCGGTTTGCCTTTCATGGGCCCGGCCAGCAAGCATTCCCACAGGGCGACCGAGCGTTTTGAGTAAAAGCCGGTATCGACCAGCGTCCAGCCATCGCCATCGTCCAGCGCAAAGACATTGACGTGATCCAGCGCCATGGGCAGCGGCAGGCGCAGCCACAAGATGCCTTCGGCCACCTGAAGGGCTTCGCCCTCGGCGGGGGCCGTTTCAAACGGAAAGCGCAAGCCCTCGTTCACGCCAGCAATGCCTCGGGGGTGATGGCATATAGGCCATCCGCGCCCTCCGACAGTTGCGCCAGAAGGCCGCTGTGTTCAGGCAAAAGGCGGCGGATGTAGAACCGGGCCAGCGCTTCGCGGGCGGTATCGGCGCGGGCGGCTTTCAGATGGGCGTCGCTGCCCAACACGCGGGCAAAGGCGCGCAGATAGGGCACCGCCCCGGCGAAACGATCATTCATCGGTTGCGCGACCAAGGCCTCGGTCGCCTCGCGCAGGGCTTCGGCGGCGTTCCACAGCGGGGTTGCAAGATCGGGCAGGGTGGCGCGGGTGGCTTCGGCGCGGGCCTGCACCTCGTCGATCAGCCGATAGGCGGCCTCGCCGTTGTCGATCATCTTGCGCGCCACAAGGTCCATCGCCTGAATGCCGTTGGTGCCCTCATAAATCGCCGTCACGCGGGCATCGCGCGAGAACTGCGCCGCGCCGGTTTCCTCGATAAAGCCCATGCCGCCATGCACCTGCACGCCAAGATAGGCCACTTCATTGCCGATATCGGTGCCGTAGGCCTTGGCAATCGGGGTAAGCAAAGCGGCGCGGGCAGACCATTCCGCCGACCCGGTGGCGCGGCCCATGTCGATGGCCACGGCGCAAGACAGACCGATGGCGCGGGCGGCAAAGGTTTCGCCGCGCATCTGCGCCAGCATCCGGCGGACATCGGCGTGATCGATGATTGCGCCGGTGCCGAGGGGAGTTTTCCCCTGCTTGCGGTCCATCGCATAGGCCACGGCGGCTTGGGTTGCCGCCTCGGCCACCGCGACGCCCTGCATCCCAACGCCAAGGCGGGCGTTGTTCATCATGGTGAACATCGCGGCCATGCCCTTGTGTTCCTCACCGATCAGCCAGCCGGTGGCGCGGTCATATTGCATCACGGCGGTGGGTGAGCCGTGCAGGCCCAGTTTATGTTCAAGGCTGACCACGCTCAGGCTGTTGCGCGCGCCAAGGTTTCCGTCCGCATCGGGGATGAATTTGGGCACCATGAACAGGCTGATGCCGCGCGTGCCTTCGCCGCCGCCGGGCAGGCGGGCCAGCACCAGATGGCAGACATTGGCGGTGAAATCATTGTCGGCCCAGGTGATGTAGATTTTCTGACCGCTGATCGCATAGCTGCCATCACCCAGCGGCTCGGCCTTGGTGCGCAGCGCCCCCACATCCGATCCGGCCTGAGGCTCGGTCAGGTTCATGGTGCCGCACCATTCGCCGGAAATCAGCTTGGGGATATAAAGCGCCTTGATCGCGGGAGAGGCGTGATGTTCCAGCGCCTCGATCTGGCCTTGGGTCATCAGCGGGTTCAGCTGTAACGCAAGGCAAGCCGCGCCCATCATATCATTGACGCAGGTGGTCAGGGCCATCGGCAGGCCCATGCCGCCGTGTTCGGGGTTGGCGGACATGCCGATCCAGCCGCCCTCGGCAATCGCGCGATAGCCTTGGGCAAAACCGGGCGAAGTGCGCACCACGCCATTTTCCAGCCTTGCCGGGGTTTTGTCACCGGCGCGGTTCAGCGGTGCAAGCGTGGCGTCGCAGAGCTTTGCCGCCTCGGTCAGGATTGCATCGACGGTTTCCGGGGTGGCGTCTTTGAACAGCGGCGTGCCTGCTACTTCGGCAAAGCCCGCAACGTGATCCAGCAGAAAACGGAGTTCGGTGAGCGGCGAACGGAAGGGCATTGTAACCTCGGGTCTGCTGTGGATTTGGGCAACGGCTTGGCAAAACGGGTGGCCACGGGTAAGGACATGGTTCGACGTTACCGCACCCGCCCCCTGCTTCAACCCCTACGCAGCGTCACGAAATGATGATCGAAACCGAAACCCTTGCCCCGGACGACATTGGAATTGCCAAAGCTGCCGTGCATTTGCGCGCGGGGCGGTTGGTCGCCTTTCCGACGGAAACCGTTTACGGGCTGGGGGGCGACGCGCGCTCTGACATGGCGGTGGCACGGATTTATGAGGCCAAGGGCCGGCCGCAGTTCAATCCGCTGATCGTGCATTTGCCTGATCTGGAGGCCGCGCGAGAGTTCGCGCAGGTGGACGCGCGGGCCGAAGATCTGGCGGCGGCCTTTTGGCCAGGGCCGCTGACACTGGTATTGCCCTTGCGCGAGGGAGCGGGGCTGAGCGATCTGGTGACCGCTGGCCTTGGGTCGGTTGCGATTCGCGTCCCTGCACATCCGGTTGCGCGGGCGTTGTTGCAGGAATTTGGCGGGCCGCTGGCGGCACCTTCGGCGAATGTTTCGGGCCGGGTTTCTCCGACACGCGCGGCGCATGTGCTTGCGGGGTTGTCGGGCAGGGTTGCGGCGGTGCTGGATGGCGGGGCCTGTGCGGTGGGGGTGGAATCGACGATTTTGGGATTGCTGGACGCGCCGCAACTGTTGCGCCCCGGTGGCATTCCGGTTGAGGCATTGGAAGCGGCCTTGGGAATGCTGCTGCCAACGGGGGGCAATGCGGCAAAGCCGAACGCGCCGGGGCAATTGGCCTCGCATTACGCGCCGGGGGCTAGGGTGCGGTTGGACGCTTTGCAGGCCTTGCCGGGCGAGGTGATTTTGGGCTTTGGACCGGGCGCTGCCGATCTTAATCTGTCGCCCTCGGGCGATCTGGTTGAGGCGGCGGCGAACCTGTTTCACCTTTTGCGCGAGGCGGATTTGCGGGCCGGGCCGGGTGGCGCTATTGCAGTGCGGCCTATCCCCGAGCGGGGCTTGGGCCGCGCGATCAATGACCGGTTGCGCCGGGCGGCAGCGCCGCGCGGTTAAGTGACGGTCACGATGGCCGGCTGCAGCCCGTCGATCTGCACTTCGCAGGTTTCGCCCCGTGCAATCGGGCCCACGCCCGCCGGGGTGCCAGTAAAGATCAGATCGCCCGGTTGCAAAGTGACCAAGCGCGACAGATGGGCGAGGATGCCCGCAACCGGCCAGATCATCTCGGCCAGATCCGACACTTGCGTGATTTTGCCATCCACCAGACAACGGATCGCACCCTGCGGGGCACCCTTGGTGGCGGGTCGAATAGGGCCGACAACGGCCGATTGATCAAAGCCTTTGGACATATCCCAAGGCCTGCGCGCGGCTTTGGCAGCGGCTTGCAGATCGCGGCGGGTCAGATCGTTGCCGCTCGCATAGCCCCAGATCAAGGCGTTCGCATCAGCCTCGGCAATGTTTTGGCCGCTGGCACCAATGGCAACCACCAATTCGGCCTCGTGGTGCAGATCGGCGGTGGCGCTGGGGTAGGGGATCACCGCGCCGCTATCGACAACCGCATCGGCGGGTTTCGTGAAAAAGAACGGTGGTTCGGCGTTCGGATCATGGCCCATTTCGCGGGCGTGTTCGGCGTAATTGCGGCCAACGCAAAAGATGCGGCGAACCGGGAAACGGTCAGTTGTGCCCTCGACAGCCACGCTGACCTGAGGCGGGATTGGCAAGACAAATCCCATCACGGCCCCATCGTAAAGCATTGCACCGAGCGCGCTTGCAGGCGGCGACAGGCCAGATCGGCCTCTTCCTGCCCAAGGCCCAGCACATTGGCGTCAAAGCCGCCGCTTTTCTGGGTAACCTTGCGCAACCCGCTGCCCAGAGTGGCGCTTTCGGCGAGCTGGATTTTCAGCAAGGCCCGCTCGGCCTCGCCATGGCTGTTGAACCGCCCGACATTCACCCCCCAATGCCGCCCGCCCGAGGTGGAAACCCGTGTCACCACTTCGGCCGAGCTGGTGTCTTCGGCGGCGGCCAGCACCACCTCGTCATAGATCGGAGCCTTGCGTTTGGGCTTTGGCGAACCGGCCACCAATTGCACCGGCTGCGTCAGCGCCGGGGCTGCCGTCACACTCAGAACCTGCGGTTCTGTGGTCAGCGGGGCGGCGCTGTCTGCGGCGAGGGCTGCGATCTGGGTTTCATCGGGCAAAGGCGTCATTTGGTCTTCAGCAGCGGGTTCGATGGCGGCAAGGGCAACGGCCTGGCCTTCAAGGCTGTTGGGATCGGGGGGCAGGGCCGTGGCTTCGGCGAGTGCGCCCATGATGTCATCTTGCATCGACGCGACGACAACTTCGGCGGCGGCGGTGTGACTATCGGGTCGCGCCATCGGATGCGGAGACGTTTTGACCTCCATCACCAGACGGATGGTTTTGGCCGATCCACCGTCCTGGCCATCCTCTTCATCGGGAACGGCGCTGGCAACCAGAACCTCTTCATCGGCGTTCTTGTAGACCGGTGCGGCAGGAGGTTGTTCGGTCGCACGGCGCGGGGCTTTGGCAAAGCCCAGATCGAGCAGTTTTGCCACCTTGGCGTTGCGGTCGGCGGTGGATTTGCCGCCAAAAACCGTGGCGATGATGCGCACACCGTCGCGCTCGGCTGAGGCGGTCAGGTTGAAACCGGCAGGTTCGGTATAGCCGGTTTTGATCCCATCCGCGCCCTTGTAGCTGTCGAGAAAGCGGCGGTTGGTATTGGCCACTTCGCGCAGGCCCGCATCGGTCGATCGGCGCGAGAAGATGTTGTAATACTGCGGAAAATCGTAAAACAAATGGCGCCCAAGGATCGACATGTCATGCGCGGTTGACAGGTGGCCCGCTGTGGTCAGGCCGTTTGCGTTCTTGAAGGTGGTGTTTTTCATGCCCAGCGCACGCGCGGTTTTTGTCATCCGCAGGCCGAATTTTTCCGGACTGCCGGCGATATAATCGCCAATTGCCGCCGCAGCATCATTGGCCGATTTCACCGCCGCCGCACGGATCAGATAGCGCAGCTGGATCTTTTGCCCGGCCTTGAGACCCAGTTTTGACGGCGGTTCCATTGATGCATTCTTGGATACAGTGATCATGGTATCCAGCGACAGCCGACCGCGTTCGATTTCCTCAAAGGTGATGTAAAGGGTCATCATCTTGGTCAGCGAGGCCGGATGCAGGCGTGTATCGGCGTTTTCGGAATAAAGCGTCTCGCCGGTGCGGGCATCCATCACATAGGCGGCATAGGGGGCCGCCCGCGTTTGCTGGGGTGCTGAACAGGCCGCGACCACGGCCAATGCCATGAGAATAAGAAAATTGCGGAGATACTGCCCCGGAGCGGGTGCCATCAGCCTGTTCATGCCATCTGCCTCATCACCCCTCATTTGACGGGGGTTTTATAACTGCTTGGAAAGAGCCTAGCAGAAGGGCTGATTCAGGAAAACCCCTTATATTCAATGGGTTTGATTGGTGTTTTCATGCGACGCATTCGCCACAGTCTGGTGCAAGGCCTCTAGGGGTTGTGGTTGGCCATGCAGCGTGCCACCAAATCCGGCAGGTCGCCGATTTCGTTCAGGCTGCGAAATCGGGGGTGGTTCAGGGGTTCATCGGCATGTTCGAGCGCCCAAGTCAGCGCGTGGGGGACATGAACCGCCCAGCCGCCGATCTCGATCACCGGCAAAACATCCGAGCGTAAAGAGTTGCCAACCATCAGCGCCGCGCCCGGATTGGCCCGGTGTCGGGCGAAAATCGCGCCATAGCTCTGCGGGGTTTTGTGCGACACGATCTCGACCCCGTGAAACAGATCGCCCAAGCCCGATTGTGCCAGCTTGCGCTCTTGATCCAGCAAATCTCCCTTGGTGATCAACACAATACGATGGGTTTGCGCCAGGGTTTCCACGGCCTTGCGCGCGCCGGGCAACAGCTCGATCGGATGGGACAGCATCTCGCGCCCTGCCGCTATAAGTTCGGAAATCACCCGGGCGGGGACTTGACCATCCGTCACCTCGATGGCGGTTTCGATCATCGACAGGGTAAAGGCCTTGACCCCGAATCCGTAATGGCCAAGGTTGCGCCGCTCAGCCGCCAATAACCGCTCGTGCAGGTGATCCGCTTCGGCGTGATCAGCCAAGAGCGCGGCAAAGCGCGCTTGGCTAAGTTGAAAGAAAGCCTCATTTTGCCACAGCGTGTCGTCGGCATCAAAGCCGATCAGGGTGATTTGAGACATGCTTTGTCCTTTGCGGCGCATCCTTTGCCAGAGGGGGCCTTTGCGCAAGGCAAAAAAACGCTATATTGAGCAATGTGCAGCACCTTGCGATTCCTGACCTTTAGCCTTGCGGAGCCTTTCAACGTGCGTTTGACCCCCACCCTGATGTCGGATGCACCGCGTGGCCCCGGTCAAGATGCTTCGGTTCTGACCAAAACCAAGACCCGCACCGCCAAGCCACCGCTCTACAAGGTGATGTTGCTGAATGACGATTACACCCCGATGGAATTTGTGGTGCATATCCTTGAGCGGTTCTTTGGCCTGAACCATGCCCAAGCCTTTGAAATCATGCTGACGGTGCATAAGAAGGGCCTTGCGGTGGTGGGGGTGTTTTCCTATGAGATCGCGGAAACCAAGGTGGCGCAGGTGATGGATTTCGCCCGTCGTCATCAGCATCCCCTACAATGCACCATGGAAAAGGAATAGGCCGGAAAGGCCGATCATGCGTTCAACCCGCTTAGAAATGGCGCTGGAAAGCGGAAGTTTCGCTGTGCCGCCCACCGGCTTGATTGCCGTGATCCGCCCCCGCGCCGGCGATGATCTGTCGGCGCTGCCCAAAGACCGAGTCGTGGTGTTGACCGGGTTCAAGCCCGATGCCGATTATTTTGCAGCACAGGGCTATGCGTCGAAAATCGAGGGCCCGGTTTCGATGGCGCTGTTGTGCTTGCCCAAAGCCAAAGCGGCGGCGCGCGGGTTGATCGCCAAGGCCGGGCTGGAACTGGTGCCGCAGGGTTTGCTGGTGCTGGATGGCCAGAAAACCGATGGAATCGATTCGATCCTGAAAGAGTGCAAAGCGCTGGGGCTGGAGGTTGGCCCGGCGCTGTCAAAGGCGCATGGCAAGATTGCCGTGGTGACGCCCTCGGAT
Organism: uncultured Cypionkella sp.; assembly: GCA_965366095.1. Classification (GTDB taxonomy): domain Bacteria; phylum Pseudomonadota; class Alphaproteobacteria; order Rhodobacterales; family Rhodobacteraceae; genus CBDUEF01. The sequence continues at coordinate 8,488 of CBDUEF010000046.1, forward strand.
GCGCTGGCGGAATGGGTGGCCTCGGCCTGGCAGATTGAGGACGGCTTTGTCACCCTGCCGGGGGTGTTTTCGGCGGAGGGGCCGGATCGGGCCTCGGTGTTGCTGGCCGCCGCCTTGCCGCCCAAACTGCCGCCTGCCGTGGCGGATTTCGGGGCCGGTTGGGGCTATCTTTCGCGCGCGATTCTGGCCCGGCAGGGTGTGAGCAGCCTTGATCTGATCGAGGCTGAGGCGGATGCCCTTGATTGCGCCCGCGTCAACATCACCGATCCGCGCGCGCGCTTTCATTGGGCCGATGCCACCACGATAAGGCCTGCGAAATTGTGGGATGCGGTGGTGATGAATCCGCCGTTTCACAATGGGCGTGAGGCCGATCCGGGGCTAGGCATCGCCTTCATCAAGGCCGCGCAAAAGATGCTGGCACCTGGCGGCAGCCTTTGGCTGGTTTGCAATCGCCATTTGCCTTATGAGGCTGAACTGAAACAGCTTTTCAAGCGGGTGGACGAGCAGGCAGGCGATGCCAGTTTCAGGATTTATCACGCTTCGGTGCCGCAACGCGGGCGGTGATCATTCGGGATATTGCGCCTTGCACTGAGCAATCGGCTGCGCCGCCGTCTTGGCCTGTTGCTGGCGTTTGGCCTTCAGCCCGTCAAGTTTCACCTGCTCGGCCTTCAGATCAATGGCCACGGCGCGGCGGGTGGTTTGCTCACGGCTATCCAGGCACATGTGCCGGGGTGGCGTGGGGTTATCAACCGTCGGGCGCGGGCCGCAATTGATCCAGACTGGCACCGAAACCGTCACATCCTCAAAGGCAAAACCACGCTTCAAATTGCCCTCAGCCTCGGTGATCAGCCGATCCACGATCCGCATGTCGCGCGTCACCGAGGCGATGCATTGTTCCTGTGGCGTGCCGCAGGCGGACAGAAGGGCAAAGGCCGCGAAGGCGAGACGTTTCATGGCGGGCACTCCGATGATATGGCGCGAGTATACCGCGTCCGCAAGCAATGCCAACAGGGCGCGTTGAGCCTGCGTCACTGCGGTGCTAGGTGGGGGCAGGATCAGAAGAGGCAGCCATGACCGAAGATTTCACCCAACGCAAAGCCCAAGCCGCCGCATGGTTTCGCACGCTGCGCGACCAGATTGTCACCGCCTTCGAAGGGCTGGAGGATCGCTTTGGCAGCGGCACGCCGGGGCGGTTTGAGGTGTCTCCGACCACCCGCGCCGATGGTGGCGGCGGCATCATGAGCGTGATGCGTGGCGGGCGGGTGTTTGAAAAAGTGGGCGTGAATGTCTCTGAGGTGCATGGCACTTTGGGCGAGAGGGCGCAAAAGGCGATGGCGGCGCGCGGGGTGCCGGGGATGGACAGCGATCCACGCTTTTGGGCCTCGGGGATTTCGCTGGTGGCGCATATGGTCAATCCGCATTGTCCTGCCGTGCATATGAACACCCGGATGTTCTGGACTCCGCATGCCTGGTGGTTTGGCGGCGGGGCCGATCTTAACCCATGTATCGAATATTCCGAGGATACCACGCATTTTCACGGCGCAATGCAGGGGGCCTGTGATGCACATAGCCCTGAATATTATGCGAAATTTAAGGCTTGGGCGGATGAGTATTTCTTTATCCCGCACCGGGGCCGGGCGCGTGGGGTGGGCGGGATTTTCTATGACGATCTGAACACCGGCAATTGGGACGCCGATTTCGCCTTTACCCAAGACGTGGGCCGCGCCTTTTTGCCCGGCTTTGTTCCGGTGACTGAGGGCCGAGTGTCTACGCCCTGGAGCGATGCCGACCGCGAGGCGCAACTGATCCATCGCGGGCTATATGTCGAATACAATCTGGTTTACGACCGGGGCACCAAATTCGGCCTTGAAACCGGCCATGATGCCAATGCGGTGCTGATGAGCCTGCCGCCCTTGGCGAAATGGATCTAGGGCTGGCTGCGCAGCAAGAGTGCGATTCCGGCCACGATGATGGCCATGCCGATCACCTGTCTTTGGCTGATCGGCTGGCGCAAGATATAGCGTGAAACGCCAGCGGCAAAGATCACCTCGACCAGTGCCAGCGTGCGGATATTGGCGGCTGAGGTCAGCGAAAAGCCGATAAACCAGAACTGGCTGGCAAAGGCGCCAAGGAAACCTGCCCCCAGCGAGGGACGCCAGACCTGAAAGCTGGCCGTCAGCGCCTTGCGGTTGAAGATCGCCAGCCACAGCGCGAGCGTGGCGCTTTGCAAGATCAGGCCCAGCACCAGCGTGGTGGTGGCGCGGATCAGGAAATCCCCCGTCGGTAATGAGGTGATGCCACCGCGAAAGCCGATGGCCGAAATGCCGAACAACAGCCCCGCCAAAAGCCCGGTCAGTGCCGGGATGCCTTCGCGCCACATCGCGCGGCCGACTTCGGGTTTCACCGACATCAGCAGCACGCCCGCCGTGGCGATGGCGATGGCCACGATCATCGGAACCGTCAGCGGATCATGCAGCACCAAGGCGGCCATCAGCGCCACCATCACCGGCTCGGTCTTGATCCAGGCGGTGGTGACGGCGAAAGAGCGCGATTTCATCAACAGCAACATCAGCGCCGTGGCCCCGATTTGCGCGCCCGCACCCATTGCGGTGAAGGCAAGCGCGCGCAGCGGGATGGCGGGAATGCCGTCACCAGTGACCAGCACGATCAGGCCAAGGAAAATCACCGCAAAGGGCAGGCCGAACAGAAACCGCACCTGAGTTGCGCCGACGGTGCCGATGGCCTTGGTCAGGCTGGCTTGGGTGGCGTTGCGCCCGGTTTGGGCGGCGGCGGCAATCAACGCCGCAGCGATCCAAAGGTTATCCACGGATCAGCCGGCCCAAACGCTTGATGCCTTCGTCAATCGCGGCCTCATTGGCGCAGGAAAACGACAGCCGCAGGGTGTTGCCGTTCGAGCCATCGGCAAAGAAAGCGCGGCCCGGAACGAAGGCGATGCGTTCGGTTTTCAGCGATTTGGCCAGCAGATCGCCTGCGTCCATTCCGGCAGGCAGGGTGAGCCAGACGAACATCCCGCCTTCGGGTTTTGTCCAACTGACATCCGCAGGCATCTCGCGCGCCAAAGCCGCCAGCATGTGATCACGCCGCGCGCCGTAGACTTGGCGAAGTTTGGCAACGTGGTCGGCGAATATCCGGCTGGCGACCTTTTCGGTGACAATCTGGTTCGCGGTCGAGGAATGCAGATCGGCGGCTTGTTTCATCAAAACCAGCCGCGAGATCACCTCTTTGGCGGCGCAAATCCAGCCCACGCGCAGGCCGGGGGCCAGAGATTTCGAGAAGGAACCGCAATACAGCGTGCGACAAGCCTCGATCGAGCCCTTTCGCGCGATTTCCAGCGCAAGGATGGGGGGAATCGCCTCGCCATCATAGCGCAGGGTTTGATAGGCGGCGTCCTCGACCACCGCGATGTCCAACTCATCCGCCAGATCAAGCACCGCTTCGCGCGCCGAACGGTCCAGCGTCTCGCCGGTTGGATTGGCGAAATCGACCGATAGATAGGCGAATTTCACCCGGCCCCCGGCGGATTTGGCCTTGGCGCGGAAACTTTCGGCGTCGCGGTTGCCCTTGGGGTCCAGCCGGTCGTAATTGGGCTCATAGGCGTTATAGG
>CBDUEF010000047.1:0-12081 GCA_965366095.1 uncultured Cypionkella sp.
TTTGACAGACGACCGTGCGGCTTCACGCCCGCCGCACTGATGAAATAACCAGAAGACAAACCTCAACAAGGAGACTGACATGAAATTGAAAGTTCTTTCGCTGATCGCGCTGCTCGCAGGTGTTGCGACCGGGGCACAGGCCGAAGGCCAGCTGAAGATCGGCACCGAAGGTGCTTATCCGCCGTGGAGCATGGCTGACGCGAACGGCGCTGTCACCGGTTTTGACGCCGATGTCGGCAACATGCTTTGCACGAAATTGGGTATGGAATGCGTCTTCGTCGTGCAGGCTTTTGATGGCCTGATCCCAGCGCTGAACGCCAAACAGTTTGACATCATCATCTCGGGGATGTCGATCACCGAAGAGCGCAAAAAAGAGATCAACTTCTCGGTTGGCTATGCTGAATTGGCCAATAAAGTGGTTGTCGCCAAAGGCTCTGACCTTGCCGGCATCACGGAAATTCCAGCTTTGTTGAAAGCGCTGGCTGGCCATTCCGTCGGCGTTCAGGCTGGCACCACCCATGCCCATTTCATGGAAAAACTGGCACCTGATGCAACGCTGAAATCCTACGGCACCTTGGATGAAATGCAGATTGACCTCGCCAACGGCCGCATCGACGCGGGCTTTGCCGACGTTTCGGCGCTGCAAAGCTTCCTCGACAAGCCTGAAGGCGCCAATTTCCAATTCGTCGATGTGAACATTATCAGCACCTATGATGCGACCCTGGGCGAAGGCGTGGGCGTTGGCATCCGCCAGGACGACACCGAGCTGAAGGCCAAAATCGACACCGCTTTGTGCGAGTTGATTGCTGATGGATCGATCAAAGCCTCGTCCGAGACGTGGTTCAAAATGGATATCTCGCGCCCCTGCCAATAGGGCCGGACCCCGAAGATGAACGCACGCGCCCGAAGGTCTCTCGGGCGCGTGCCACACAAGTTAGGACAAAGTGATGGAATTTGGCTTTTTGCAGGTCTGGGAGGGCGGCTGGGTCGGCGCAATCCTGCGCGGCGCCTCGGTTACCATCGCCGTTGGTGTGTCGAGCATGATCATTGGGCTGGTGATCGGCACCATTTGCGGTCTGATCAAATGGCGGGCGATTGTCGGGCTGTCGCAGTTGGTCGATCTTTACACTTCGGTTGTACGTGGGGTGCCCGAGCTGCTGATCATTTATCTGCTGTTTTTTGGCTCGGTTGAATTTGTCACCAAAATTGCGGCCGCTTTCGGTTTTGCTGATCTCGCGTCGGCAGGCTATGCTTTTTTCATCACAGTGGCCGCAATCAGCGCCATTTCAGGGGCCTATTCCACCGAAGTGATCCGCGGAGCGCTTGCCGCAATTCCCAAAGGTCACATCGAGGCGGCGGTTGCCCTTGGTTTGCCCAACCGGCGGATATTCATACGGATCATCGCGCCACAAATGCTGCGCATCGCCTTTCCCGGCATCAACAACGTTTGGCAAACGACGATCAAGGACACCGCTTTGGTGTCGGTTGTTGGCCTGCAAGAACTGATGCGAACTGCGTTCATCGGTGCAGGCTCAACCCGCAATCCCTTGATGTTTTATGCCATCGCGGCCGTTGTCTACCTGATGATCACGCTGACCAGTCAGGTTGGATTCAACAAAGTCGAAACCCTTTTAACTTCGCGCAAAAGGACCTGAGCCATGGATCTGGTTTTTATGGCCGTTCCGGTCTTGCTCAAGGGCATGTGGATGACCCTTACTCTGACGGTCCTGTCCGTTGCGATCGGGTTCAACCTTGGCCTCGGTTTGGCGATCATGCGCGGATCCGACAATTCCTGGGTCTCGGGATTTGCACGCTCTTACAGCTTTGCCATGCGCGGCACACCGCTATTGGTGCAGATATTCTTGATCTATTATGGGTTGGGACAGATCAAATTTGTTCACGACACACCTGCGCTTTGGTGGATCATCAGCGAAGGCTCGCGTTGTGCGGTGCTTGCGCTGGCCTTGAACACCGCCGCCTATACATCAGAGATTTTGCGCGGCGGGCTGGAATCCGTGCCGGTTGGCCTGGTCGAAGCGGCAAAGGCCTGTGGCATGTCGCGCGCAATGCGTTTTCGTCGGATCGAGTTTCCGCTCGCAATCCGCCAAGCCTTGCCAGCCTATGGCAATGAGTTGGTTTTGATGGTCAAGGGCACCAGCCTTGCCTCGACGATCACTGTGCTTGAAATCACCGGCTACGCCAAACGCCTGATGAGCCAAACCTATGCAATATTTGAGATTTTCGCCATTGCGGGTGTGATCTACTTGCTGTTGAACTTGGCGCTGATTGGCGCGATCCGTCTGGTGGAGCGCCGGATGACCCGCCACACAAGGCCTGCGCGGCAAGCCGTGCCGCAGGCGTCCTGATTTGGTTTGATGAAAATGGGCAGCTTGCGAGGGTAAAGGGCTGTAGGTGATTAGGGCGAACCCGGCGGGTTAGGGGGCCACAGGCCGCTTTGGCATCGGCGTGACGATGATATGTTCGCCGACCTCGGCCATAGAGTTGTTTGATCCGATGGTCCAGATCCGGTTGGAAACCTCGCCCGCCGCAAACTGGGATGGCTGTTTCGGGCTGCCAACCTCGTAAACCTTCCATCTTAGTGGGCGGGAGGATTTGGGAGTGGTAAAGTGCAGCTCCTTTGCCCCGATGGGCCACCATTTGAAACAGTGCCGCTCAAAGCCGCCGATCACACTCGGCTCTCCCCAAGCGATTATCAGCGCAAGGCCTGGCAAGGCCAGTTGCAAATTATGGCCTCTCTCCGCAGCTGTCGTTACGGCCGCCCATAGCGGGACGGCGATATAGGCAACAAGCGGCAGGAGGAACTGCCCAAGATCGCCTAAACCCGCCACCGCCGCGGCACAATCGCGGCCAGCAGCATCGGCAAAAGCACCATTTTGGCGAACAAGGCCGCAGGATTGGTCAATACCGCAGGGATGGACATGAAATCCATTCGATTTGATATTTCCCAAAGAGCAAAACGAAAACACCGGACCTCGCCGGAAACGGGCAATTTGGCTGCGGCACGACGCAACGGTCGTTTCTGACCGCCAGCTGCCTGAGGTTGGGTAAAGCGATAAAACGTCGCCAGAGATGCCCTTTGTGCTGGCGGTCATCCGAAGGCATCGTAAAGTGGCGCAATGAGGACTCCTGAAATGCCGCTCTGAGGTTGATGTTGAAACAGCTGCGCCATTTTCCGTCGATGAAATCCATCGCCGCTTTTCAGGTGGTGCTGCGGCATCGCAGTTTCTCACGGGCGGCCGAAGCGCTTGGGATGAGCCAGAGCGGCATCAGCCGCCAGATTGCCCAGTTGGAAACCTTTGTTGGAACCGCGCTGTTTGCCCGGGATGCGTCAGGTGTGCGGCTGACCCTTGCCGGCGAGGAATATGCCGCCGGAGTCACCCGGGCAATGGAAGCGATGATGGCGCTGGGTGAAACATCGCAGGCCTGGGTTGGGCGGGATCGGGTGACGCTGGCCTGTTCGCCAGGGGTGGCTGATCTTTGGATATTGCCGCGCTTGACCGGATTGCGCGCGGGCTTTCCCGATCTTGAAATAAAGCTGTTGGTCTATGACAGTTTCACCCGGCTGCGTTCAGACGAATATGATCTGGCTATTTCTTTTCACGACCGCCGCCCGGATCTTACCATCATCGGCACCATGGGCGGTGAAGACACGGTGCCGGTGATGTCACCGTCTCTGCCGCCGCTACAGGATCAAGCCTCGCCAGTGATTCTGACGATGGAAGGCTCTTTGCGCGAATGGACCGATTGGAATGATTGGCTGGATGCCGCCGGGCTGACACTTCCGGATACCACAATGCGCTGGAAACTTGGCAGCTATCGGCTTTGCATCGAAGCTGCGGCGCAGGGGTTGGGGGTTGCGATGGGGTGGAGTTGGCTGTTGCAAGACGACTTGGCCTCGGGCCGGCTGGTTCGGGCGCATCCGCTTCATTTTCAGTCCCCTAGCACCTACTATCTGTCGCTTTCAAGCCACCGCAACCAACGCGCTGTCACCCGCCGCGTGGCGCAATGGCTGTTGCAAGGGTATGAATCAACTAATCATGCAAAAAATTCATAGAACAATGCGAAAAACGCATTAGACCCGAAGAGCAGTTGATCCTAGCGTTGCCCCATTCTGCCATATGCCAGTCGTCCCGTCCAAGATTCCGGACCAATAGGGCAAATTGCAGTCAGTCGTATTCTTTTGGGGGAGAACCAAAATGGCACCGAATTTGATGATGAACCGTCGCGGATTGTTGGCTGGTATGGCCGGGATGGGCCTGATCGGTCTGGCGGGCAAACCCACATGGGCACAGGAAACCCCGGTGCGCGGCGGCGTTCTGGTTCTGGGCATCGGCGGCGGATCGACCACGGATGATGTGGATGTGCGCAAGCTGAACGATTGGGTGCCGGTCAATCAGGCCTATATGTTGATGAACGGTCTGGTCGAGATCGACGCCAACAACAAGGCCACCCCCGAGCTGTTCGAAAGCTGGACGGCCGCCGAAGGTGCGGTGGAATGGACTTTCAAGGTTCGCCAAGGGGTTACCTTCCACAATGGCAAGACTCTGACGGCCGATGACATCATCTATTCGCTGAACTTGCACCGTGGCGATACCACCTCGGCTGCGCGCTCGATCGCCGAGGCGTTCAAGGATGTGGCCAAGGTGTCGGAGACCGAGGTTAAAATCACGCTGGCTTCTGGCAACGCCGATCTGCCCTATGTGCTGTCGGACTACCACTTCCTTGTCGTGCCAGATGGTTTCACCGATTGGGCCAATCCGGTCGGCACTGGCCCGTTTGTCTTCGAAAGCTATGAGCCGGGCGTGCGTTCGCGGTTCAAACGCAACGAATCCTATTGGAAGCCGGGTTGCGCCAATGTCGATGCGGTTGAGGTGATCGTGATCAATGACGTGTCGGCGCGCACCAATGCGCTGATGTCTGGTCAGGTTCATGCGATCAACAGCCTTGATTTCAAGACCGTCGATTTGCTGCGCCAGAATCCGAACCTGCAAATCGTGCAATCGGCGGGCGGGCAGCATTTCACCTTCCTGATGGATTGCACCCAGGCACCATTTACCGACAACAATGTGCGCATGGCGGTGAAACATGCGGTGGATCGGCAGCAACTCTTGGATACCGCCCTGCGCGGCTATGGCCGTTTGGGCAATGATCACCCGATCCCCAGCACCGACCGTTTCTATAACAGCGAATTGCCGCAGCGGCCCTATGACCCGGAAAAAGCCAAGTTCTACTTGAAAGAGGCGGGCATGGATGCGCTGGCAATCACGCTGTCCTCGTCGGACGCGGCCTTTTCGGGGGCTGTTGATGCGGCTGCGATCTATCGCACCTCGGCTGCCGCTGCGGGCATTGATGTCACCGTTGATCGCCAGCCCGCGGATGGCTATTGGGACAATGTCTGGATGAAGAAACCCTTCGCCATGTCCTATTGGGGCGGACGCCCGACAGCGGATCAGATGCTGACCATCGCCTATCAATCCACTTCGGCGCAGAATGATACGCATTGGAAGAACGAAAAGTTCGATGCCATGTTGATCGAGGCTCGCGCCCTGCTGGATGACGAAAAGCGCAAGGAAATCTACTGGACCCTGCAAGAGCTGATCAGCAACGACGGCGGCGCGATGATCCCGATGTTCGGTGATTACCTCGATGGGGCCTCGCTCAAGGTCAAGGGCATCACCCCGCACCCGATGTTCAACCTGATGGGCGCGCGGATGGCTGAAAAAGTCTGGCTGGAAGCCTGATGGGCCGGCTGGTCCTTGGGCGTCTGGCTCAGGGGCTGGTCACACTCTGGCTGGTTTCGGTGCTGGTTTTCGCCGGAACCCAGCTTTTGCCGGGGGATGTGGCGGCCTCGATTCTGGGTCAGAACGCGACCCCTGGCGCGCTGGAGGCTATCCGGCGCGAATTGGGGCTGAATGAGCCGGTGGCCTTGCAATATCTGCATTGGCTTGCGGGTTTTGTGCAGGGCGATCTGGGCATGTCACTGGCCAATCACCAGCCGGTGGCCGATCTGTTGTGGCCGCGGTTCTGGAACACCATGGGGCTGGCCACCTATGCGGCTGTGGTGGGCATTCCCCTCGCCACCGCGCTGGGTGTGTTGACGGCGATGTTGCGCGGCACGGTGTTTGACCGGGTGACCAATATCACCGCACTGGCGCTGGTGTCGCTGCCGGAATATTTTCTTGGCCTGATTTTGATCCTGTTTCTGTCGGTCAAGACCAACCTCTTGCCCAGTTTGGCCAATGTTTTCCCCGGAATGGGGTTTTGGCCCTGGATTCAGGCAACCACCCTGCCGATGCTGGTCTTGCTGTTGGTGACCACCGCCCAGATCATGCGGATGACCCGGACGGCGGTGCTGTCGGTGATGGATCAACCCTATATCGAAACCGCCTGGCTAAAGGGCATGCGCACAAAGCGCGTGGTGTTGCGCCATGCCGCGCCGAATGCCGCCGCCCCTGTGATCAATGTGGTGGCCTTCAACGTCGCCTATCTGATCACCGGCGTTGTGCTGGTTGAGGCGGTGTTCAACTATAACGGGCTGGGACGGTTCATGGTTGATGCGGTGTCAAAGCGCGATTTGCCGATGGTGCAGGCGGCGGCAATGGTGTTCGGCGCGGTCTATGTGCTGTTGAACATGGTGGCCGACATTGGCGCGATTGCCAGCAACCCGCGCCTGCGCCAGCCGCGCGAAACGGGGGTCTAGGCCATGCAGCGCCCAACCTTTACCGCCTGGCTTGGCCTTGCGATCATCGCCCTTGCCGCCTTTGTTTTCGCCTTTGCGCCGTGGATTGCGCCACACGGGCTTGAAGAAACCGTTGGCGTGCCCTTTGCGGCTTCCAGCCCCGAGTTTGCGCTGGGGCTGGACCAGAACGGCCGGGACATGCTGTCGCGCCTGCTTTACGGCGCGCAGATGTCGATCGGGGTGTCCCTTGCCGCGGTGTTGCTGTCGTTTTCCATCGGCATCCCCTTGGGATTTTTTGCGGCCATTCGTGGCGGCTGGACCGATGTTATCCTGTCGCGCGGGGTGGATACGCTGATGAGCGTGCCGGTGCTGATTTCGGCGCTGGTGGTGTTGCAGGCGCTGGGATCGTCGATCCCGGTGCTGATCGTGACCATCGCCGTGCTGGATTCCACCCGCGTGTTCCGCTTGGCCCGTGTGCTGGCCCAAGGCATCAATGTCATGGAATATGCCGAGGTTGCGCGGTTGCGCGGTGAGGGTCTGTTCTGGATGATCCGTCGTGAGATTCTGCCCAACGCCCGCGCGCCCTTGATGGCCGAATTCGGGATGCGGTTTTGTTTCAGCTTTCTGTTCGTGGCCGGGCTGTCCTATCTGGGCCTTGGCATCCAGCCGCCCTTTGCCGATTGGGGCGGGATGGTGCGCGACAATCAGCAAGGCATCCTCTACGGCCTTTACGCGCCGCTTTATCCCGCCGGAGCGATTGCCGTGCTGACCATCGGCGTCAATCTGGTGGTGGATTGGCTTTTGGCCGGACGCCCGAACTTGCAGGCCAACAGATGAGCGATCCAAACCTCCTTTCGATCCGCGATTTGCAGGTTGCCGCCCCTGATGGCACCGTTCTGGTCAAGGGCGTTTCGCTGGACCTGGCCAAGGGCGAGATCCTGGGCCTGATCGGCGAATCCGGGGCCGGAAAATCCACCATCGGTCTTGCCGCGATGGGCTATGGCCGTGGCGGCTGTCGGATCATCGGCGGAAAGATCGAGCTGTTGGGCGTTGATCTGATGCAGGCCGGTCGGAGCAAACGCGAGGACATGCGCGGCGTCAATATCGCCTATGTCGCGCAAAGCGCCGCCGCGGCTTTCAACCCGGCGATTTCGCTGGAAGAGCAGATCATCGAGGCCCCGGTGCAGCATGGGCTGATGGGTCGGGCTGAAGCGCGGGACTGGATGCTTTATCTTTTCCGCACCCTGCAACTGCCCGACCCCGAGCATTTCGGCGCACGCTATCCGCATCAGGTTTCGGGCGGGCAATTGCAACGCGCCATGGTGGCGATGGCGATGGCCTGCAAACCGGCAATTCTGGTGCTGGACGAGCCGACGACGGCGCTGGATGTGACAACGCAGATCGAGGTGTTGATCCTGTTGCGCGACCTGATCCGCGAACAGGGCACAGCGGCGCTTTATATCACCCATGATCTGGCGGTGATTGCCCAGATTGCCGATCGGTTGATGGTGCTGCGCCACGGGGTCGAGGTGGAATCCGGGCCGACGGGCGATTTGCTGGCGGCTCCGCAGCAAGATTATACCAAACGTCTGGTGTCGGAGCGGCACAAGTCCTTGATGTCGGCCGATGTGGGCCACAAGACCGCCGAAACCCTGCTGGAACTTCGCGGGATCAACGCGGGCTATGGTGCGGCGCTGGTGCTGAAGGATGTGTCGCTGGTGCTGAAGCGCGGCGAAACGCTGGCGGTGGTGGGCGAATCCGGGTCAGGGAAATCGACGCTGGCGCGGGTGGTGGCGGGGCTTTTGCCGCCGCGTGAAGGCGAGATTGTCTTTGGCGGTGCCACTCTGCCCAGCGATTATCGCAAACGCAAGGCCGATGATCTGCGCCGGATTCAATTGATCTATCAGCTACCCGATGTGGCGCTGAACCCGCGTCAAACCGTGGCCGAGGCTATTGGCCGACCGTTGCAGCATTATTTTGGCATGGGCGGGGCGGAGCGGCGCGCGGAAATCGCGCGGATGCTGGAACTGACCGGCCTGTCGCCCGATCTGGCCGACCGACTACCCGGCGCGCTTTCGGGGGGGCAGAAACAGCGGGTGTGCATCGCGCGGGCGCTGGTGGCCAAACCTGATCTGTTGATCTGCGATGAGGTCACTTCGGCGCTTGATCCGCTGGTGGCCGAGGAGATCTTGCAGATTCTGCGCGAATTGCAGGACCGGCTGGGCGTGACTTACCTTTTCATCACCCATGATCTTTCGGTCGTTCGTCGTCTGGCCGACCGGACCATGGTGATGCAACTGGGCGAGGTGGTCGAAGAAGGCCCCACCGCGCAGGTGTTCGAGACACCCAAGAAAGACTACACCCGGCTGCTGGCCAGCTCGGTTCCCGAATTGCGCACGGGATGGCTGGACGATGTCCGCGCCCGCCGCGCCAACCCTTGAAAGGAGGTCCGGCATGGACTTTGAAGTTATTGAGCATGTCTGGATCACTTTGGCCGATGGTTGCCGTCTGGGCGCGCGCATCTGGCTGCCCGAAGGCGCGCGCGCTGTGCCAGTGCCTGCGGTGCTGGAATACATCCCCTACCGCAAGCGCGATGGAACACGGGTGCGCGACGAGCCGATGCACGGTTATTTCGCCAGTCAGGGCTATGCCTGCGTGCGTGTCGATATGCGCGGATCGGGCGAGTCTGACGGGCATCTGGCCGATGAATACCTGAAACAGGAACAGGATGACGCGCTGGAGGTGATCGAGTGGATCGCGGCGCAAGACTGGTGCGACAGCAATATCGGCATGATGGGCAAAAGCTGGGGCGGGTTCAACTGCCTGCAAGTGGCCGCACGCCGCCCTGCGGCGTTGAAAGCGGTGATGCCGGTTTATTTCACCGATGACCGCTTTCGTGACGATATCCACTTCATGGGCGGCTGCCTTTTGAACGACAACCTGTGGTGGGGTGCCATCATGTTGGCCTATCAGTCCCGCCCGCTGGACCCTGAAATCGTCGGCGCCCGTTGGCGCGATGACTGGCTGGCGCGGATTGATGCGATGCCGTTCTTTCCAGCGATCTGGGCCGCGCATCAACGCTATGACAGCTTTTGGAAACACGGCTCGGTGCAAGAGGATTATTCAGCAATCAACTGCCCGGTTCTGGCGGTGGGCGGTTGGGCCGACAGCTATACCAATTCGGTATCGCGGCTGCTCCAACACCTGAAAGTGCCCTGCAAGGGCATCATCGGGCCTTGGGGCCATGTCTATCCGCAAGACGGAACTCCCGGCCCGGCCATGGGCTTTTTGCAAGAGGCCGTGCGCTGGTGGGATCATTGGCTCAAGGGCATTGATACCGGCGTGATGGCGGAACCTGCGCTGCGGGCCTATATCAATGACGCGGTGTCGCCCAACGGGAGCCGCCCCAATCAACCGGGCCGCTGGGTATCCGAGCCGGACTGGCCATCGGCAGCGATGGCGCCGATGGTGTTGCACTTGTCCAACGGCAGGTTGAGCAACGTGTCAGGCAAGGGCGCGGTTTCGATTTGCTCCCCGCAAAGCCATGGCAAAGCCGCTGGCGAATGGATGGCGGCAGGCTGTCCGGGCGAAATGCCGACCGATCAGCGGCTCGATGATGGCGGTTCGCTTAATTTTGAAACCGAGCTGCTGAAGGACCCGGTCGAAATTCTTGGGACGCCGGAATTTGAGGTGACGCTGGCCTCGGATAGCCCGGTGGCGCAGATCGTGGTGCGGCTGTGCGATGTGCTGCCCTCGGGCGAGGTTCTGCGGGTCAGCTATCAGGTGTTGAACCTGACCCATCGCGACGGGCACGAATTCCCCGCACCGATGGAGCCGGGCAAGCCGACGCGCCTTCGCGTTCGGCTGAACGATTGCGGCCACCGTTTCGCTGCCGGCCACCGCATCCGCCTCTCGGTTGGAACTGCCTATTGGCCGATCATCTGGCCGGCCCCGACAGCGGCCGTGTTGACACTCAGTCTCGACGATGCCCGCCTGTCACTGCCCGTGCGCGCCGGCCACGATCTGCACGCCATGACCTTTCCCGACGCAACTCACGGCCCCTTTACCCCGCTGACCCAGCTTGATCCGGGCAAGATCGAAAGGATCAGTTTGCAAGACCACGTCACCGGCGAAACAGTCTATATAACCGATGGGGTCGGGGGAGTTTTCGGCGAGGGCATCTTGCGGCTGGATGAGATCGGCACTGAAATAGCCCATTCGCTGCGCCGCGAGTTGCGCATCCGTGATGACGATCCCTTGTCTGCCCGCTATGTCATCGACCAAAGCTATGACACCGGGCGCGAGGGCTGGCGGATTCGCACTGAAACGCGTTTGGAAATGACATCCGATCAGCACCACTTCCACATCACCGGGGTGCTCAGGGTGCTGGAAAACGGGGTGGTGGCGCGGGAGAAATCCTGGGCCGAGGCAATCCCGCGTCAGCTTGTCTAGGGGGCAGGCGTGGTAAAATAGGCCAAGCACGATTGGCGGCGCGGGCAAGTTCGAACGCACACAAGAGGGTGCCGCCGCGCCGTTAAGACGCGCGGATAGGGGGTTCAGCCCGTGCCCGCTTGTGGGCGCACAACGCTCAAGGCCGCAAAAATATCACGCGGGCCGCCGTTGAACGAACCAAGATCATTGACTCTAAACCCGCCTGCGCTAAGATTTTTTCTGGTGATGAAGTTATTTTTGGAAGTTTGGGATTGATCAGGATCACGGAACGCCAACTGGCGCTATTTGCCGAGCGAGCATTAAGGGTTAGCATTGACAACGCTCTCGCTGGCCACGCTGATCACAAAGCCAGCTTGCAGGACCAAAATGGTTTTTGCCAATTCTGCTATGATATCGCGCGCACCTATCGGCTCGATGACGCAAATCATATCGCGGCCCTCGTTGCCATGTGCCTTGATTTGGGGCCGCAGCGTGCCGCCTTCTTTTCTCAGCCCGAGATTGCCGACCTGCCCAATGCCGAGCATATGAAAGGCCATCAACGGCTGCATATGGCGGGCATCGCGGCCCATCAACAGGGTCTGTTGCGTGGAAGTGCGCCATGAGCGGCAAACCACCCTTGCTGTTTAACTATCTCAGCCCAACGTCTCCCGCCCTACTTGGCCCGGTGCAGACCTGCCCCAAACTGAAGGCGTCGGCGCTGTCGCTGGTCAATTGCGGGCTACAGACCATCACCCTGACCGAAGCCACCTTTGACAAAGACCACAAGCCGAAAACCCGCACGGCAAAGGAATCCATTTCCACTTCGCAGCCCAACGGTCACGCGCCCCTGTCGATCAAATTCGCAATGACGGCTCCGGCTGAAGGGGGCCGTTTGCCCGGAAAAAAGGTTGATCTGACCTGCGCGGGCATTGGCCCCTGTGGATCAACAA
>CBDUEF010000048.1:0-11827 GCA_965366095.1 uncultured Cypionkella sp.
GAGGTGGCCCGTGCGGGCGTCGTTCGGATGATGGAATTGCCGGTGACGGGGGGGGTGCAACTGGCCGCGCAGGGCAAGATCACGATGTTGGCGGGGGGCGATGCGGATATGTTTGATCTGCACCGTCCGGCGATGGCGGCGATGGGGGATCGGATTTTCCACATGGGGCCGCTGGGGTCTTCGTCGATCATCAAGGTGATCACCAATATGCTGGCCTTTATCCATCTGAAAGCCACGTCCGAGGCCTTGATGCTGGCCAAGCGGGGCGGGCTTGATCTGGCGCAGGCCCATGCGGCGATTGCGGCCTCTTCGGGGAACTCGTTTGTTCATGAAACCGAGGGTGCGCTGATTTTGAACGGGTCTTATGACATTGCCTTCAACATCGATCTGGCGCTGAAAGACCTTGGCTTTGCGCTGGGATTTGGGCGCGAATTCGGGGTGCCGCTTGATCTGGCTTCGATGACCGAGCAGACCTATATCGCGGCAAAGGCGGCCTATGGTGGCGAGGCCCAATCGCCGATGATTGCCAAATTGCTTGAGGATTTGTTGGCGACCGATTTGCGGGCCGAAGGCTTTCCGGCGCGGTTGGAGTAAGGGCCTGTGCGATGTGCGACAGATTTCGTCTTGTTTGAAATCAATGTCTTGCATGGCCACGTTAGAGATTCGTTAACTTTTGTCGCGCAGGCACGGGCGTGCATCGCGCGACAAACTGCAGCGATAAGATCAGGGGATGTAGATGGATTTTGAAGGCCAGAACCGCTTTGCCAAACTGCTGCATCACCGCACCAAATCCATAGCCCCCGGTGCGCCTTTGGTGCCGCCGCTGGTGTCTTCGGCCACCTATCACACGCCGGATGTGGACGGGCTGAGCCATGTTTATGGCCGCTCTGGCATGCCGACATGGGAGGTGCTGGAGGATCAACTTGCGCTGTTGGAGGATGCGCCTTGCGTGGCCTTTCCCTCGGGGATGGCCGCGATTTCGGCGGCGCTGATTTCGGGGTTGCAGGCGGGCAAAAAGCTGGTGCTGCCAAGCGATGGCTATTACGTCAGCCGCCTTTTGGCGGCCGATGTGCTGACGCCTTACGGCGTGCAGGTGCAAGAGGTGGCGACGCGCGATTTCGCCAATGTGGATTTCTCCGGCGCAGCGCTGGTGCTGTTGGAAAGCCCGTCGAATCCGGGGCTTGATTGCGTTGATATTGCCGAGCTTTCGGCGCGTGCGCATCAGGCGGGGGCGTTGGTGGTGGTGGACAATACCACGATGACGCCGCTGTTGCAGCGCCCCTTGGACCTTGACGCCGATGTGGTGGTGGCTGCTGATACCAAGGCCCCGGCGGGCCATTCTGATGTGCTGTTTGGCCATGTTTCCAGCCGAAATCAGGGCTTTATGGACAAGGTGCGCAATTGGCGCCGCATTTCAGGGGCGGTGCCGGGGGCCTTTGAGGCTTGGCTGTTGCACCGCGGGATTGAAACGCTGGAGGTGCGGCTGGAGCGGATGTGTGCCAGTGCCGGGGTGATTGCCGCGCGTTTGGCGGCGCATAAGGCGGTAAAAAACACCCGCTATCCGGGGCTGAAGGGCGATCCGTCGCATGTGTTGGCGCAAAAGCAGATGGCGGGGTTTGGGTTTTTGATCGGCTTTGAATTGGCCGATGCGCAGACTGCCGAGCGGTTTTTGAATACCTGCCCCTATATCGCTCAGGCCACCAGTTTTGGCTCGACTCATTCTTCGGGCGAGCGGCGGATCCGCTGGGGCGATGTGGTGGCCCCCGGTTTCATCCGTCTGTCGGTGGGGTTAGAGCCGGTCGAGCCGCTTTGGGCCGCGATGGAAAAGGCCTTGGACGCGCTATAGATCAGCCAGCAGGCGGGCGGCGACATCGCGGGGATGGATCAGCGGCGCGCGATCCTCGCCGGGGAAAAACCGCGCCCGGGTGGCGGTTGGCATCGGATCGGGGGTGACAATGCGCACTTGCGGCCCGATGTTCACATTCTCGGCGGCCCATGAGCGGGCCAGCGCGATCTGTGCGGCCTTTGAGGCACCATAGGCGCCAAAGAATTTCTCGCCTGCCCGCGGATCGTCAAAGAACATCGCCTGACCCTTGCCCTCGCGCAGCAAGGGTTCAACCATCGGGATCAGGCTGCCGGTGGCGCGGATGTTGATGGCGATGGATTTGTCCCAATCCTTGGCATCAAGCGAGCCTGCGGGCGACATCGGCGCCGCATGGATGGCGCTATGCGCCCAAAAGTTCAGATGGCCCCAGCGTTCATAGATGGAAAGGCACAGATGGCGCATGGCATCGTCATTGGTGATGTCCATCGGCGCAAGCGTTACGCCGCCAGCACCCGGCAGGCCAAGCGATTTGACGCGATCGTCAAGCTCTTCAAGCGCGCCGGTGGTGCGCGCAACCGCGACCACATGCCAGCCGCGCGCGGCCAGGTGTTCGGCCATGGCGGCACCCAAACCGCGCGAGGCACCGGTGATCAGGGCAATGCGTTGGGTCATGGGACAGCCTTTCAATGCGGATTGCGACCGATTAAGCCCAAGCCGGGCAAAGGGCAAGGCTTAGGCGCCGCCCGTGGCATTGTGGCGGGTATTCCATTCGGCAAAGGCCGCATCCGGGTTGCCGCTGGCCCCGATCCAATCCCAAAAGGCGGCGAAATCCTGTTCCACCGTTTCCAGCCGCATCTGCATCACATGGGTTTTATCGATAAGGTAGTGTTGGATATTCTGGGTGATGGTGTCGATCATATCCATGGCGATATCAAGATCGGGAGTGGCGGGCGCGCGCAGGTTGAGATTGAGCAGATGCGCCTCGCGGTAGGCTTTGATCATGCCATAGTTGCGTCGGGAGAGAAAAGAGGCGGCAACAGCATCGCGGTCCCGGGTCAGATGGACATAATGCGCGCGGTCGCCATAGGCGTTTTGCAGGCGGCCAAGGGTCCAGGCCAGGCGGTTGTCTACCTCGATATGGCGTTTGGGATAGGCAAAGCGGGCGGGCCCGGTGCGAAAGCTGCGGCTTTCATGACCCGAGGTGAAGTTGCGGATATGTTTGGCGGCGCGGGCGAAGGTTAGCGAGCCACAGCGGCCGGTACACAGGATAAAAACATTGTCGGGGATCATGCCGGGTTCTTTCGCAAGCGCTATTCGGCGGCCTTCATCTGGAACCCTTCTTCCAGCTTGTCGGACGGGGCCACGGGGTAATCGCCTGAGAAACAGGCGTCGCAGAATTTTGGCTCGGCGGCATCGCGGCCTGCGGCCTCGCCTGCGGCGCGGTAGAGGCCGTCGAGGGAGACGAATTTGAGGCTATCCACCCCGATCCATTGGCGCATTTCTTCTTCGGTCATGGTGGCTGCGAGCAGTTTTGAGCGTTCGGGAGTGTCGACGCCGTAAAAGCAGGGCCAGGCGGTGGGGGGAGAGGCGATGCGGAAGTGGACTTCGGCCGCGCCCGCCTCAAGGATCATGTCCTTGATCTTGCGGCTTGTGGTGCCGCGCACGACGGAATCGTCGACCAGGATCACCCGTTTGCCCTTGATCAGCGCGCGGTTGACGTTGAGTTTCAGGCGCACGCCCATGTTGCGGATCTGTTCCGAAGGCTCGATGAAGGTGCGGCCCATGTATTGGTTGCGGATGATGCCCATCGCATAGGGAATGCCCGATTGCTGGGAATAGCCGATGGCGGCGGGGGTGCCGCTATCAGGGACGGGGCAGACCAAATCGGCGTCAACCGGGGCCTCTTTGGCCAGTTCCACGCCGATCTGGCGGCGGGTTTCATAGACCGAGCGACCACCCTGGATGGAATCGGGGCGGCTGAAATAGACGTGTTCAAAGATGCAGAAGCGCGATTTGGCCGGGGCGAAGGGGCGGGTGGAGTGAACCTTGCCATCCTCGATCACCACCATTTCGCCGGGCTCGATCTCACGCACGAACTCGGCGCCGATGATATCCAGCGCGCAGGTTTCCGAGGAAAGCGCCCAGGCAGAATCGCCCAAACGGCCCAGAACCAGCGGGCGCACGCCCAAGGGGTCGCGCACGCCGATCAGTTTGGTGCGTGTCATCGCCACCACGGAAAACGCGCCTTCGACAC
Source organism: uncultured Cypionkella sp. (assembly GCA_965366095.1). Lineage (GTDB taxonomy): Bacteria > Pseudomonadota > Alphaproteobacteria > Rhodobacterales > Rhodobacteraceae > CBDUEF01. The sequence goes on from CBDUEF010000048.1 coordinate 4,080, forward strand.
GGCGCAGCGCATCTTTGATGCGTTCCGAGATGTTTTTCTGGATCGAGCGCGCCATCAGGTGGATGATGCATTCAGAATCGCTGGAGGATTGAAAGATCGAGCCACGTTCCACCAACTCGCGGCGCAACGCACTTGCGTTGGTGAGGTTGCCGTTATGGGCGATTGCCGCCCCACCCATCGAAAACTCGCCAAAGAACGGCTGCACATCGCGGATGGCGGTGGCGCCTTTCGATCCGGCGGTGGAATAGCGCACATGGCCGATGGCAAGCATGCCCGGCAGGGTATCCATCACATCGGCTTTGGTGAAATTGTCGCGCACATAGCCAAAACGATGGGCCGAGTTAAAGCCGGTTTCGGCGGCAAAGGCCACGATGCCGCCCGCCTCTTGGCCGCGATGTTGCAGCGCATGCAGGCCAAGCGCCACAAATTGTGAGGCATCTGCGACGCCAATCACGCCAAAGACGCCGCATTCTTCCTTGAGTTTGTCGTCATCAAAGGGATCGGCAAGAAAGGGGCGCATGGAGCCTCCGAATCCGGGTTTGGGATGCGCCCTTCGTTTAGGAGGATTGACCGGCAGTGTCACGCCCCGAATAGGGCCTTTGGCTTAGTTGGTGCCTGCGGGGGCCACTTCGGTGGTGGTTGAAGAGCCCGGCGTGCAAATCTTGGTCAGGCCATTGTAGCGGGCCACGATCCAGTTTGGCGCATCGGTGGGAACGGCGGCGTCGATATTGGCCTGAAACGAGGCGAAAATCTTGGCCGAGCGTGAGCCATCAACCATTGGCACGGTGTTAGAGGCAACCGCGCGGTCATAGACCAGAAAGGCCACGCCGACCAACAGCACGCCGCGCGCCACACCGAATACAAAGCCAAGGCCCTGATCAATGCCGCCAAGCGCCGAGCGTTGCACCACCGAGGAAAACAGCGGCGTGAACAGCGAGGCCAGAATCAGGCCAACCGCAAAGACCAAGGCAAAGGCGCCGATGATCGAAAGCTCGCAGCTGTCGGCCAGAAACTTGCCAACAACCGGCAGTTCCTTGACCAGAGGTTGCACCGAGGGCGCAAAGATATAGGCCAGAAAGGCCGCACCAACCCAGCCGGCAATCGCCATGGCTTCGCGCACAAAGCCGCGCGAATAGGCAAGGATTGCCGACAGCACGATGATTACGGCCACGCCGCCATCAACAAGGGTAAAACCTTCCATCCGTCGCTCTCCTTGGGGCCTTAGCCGGCCCCGAACATTTCACCGACAAAGGCCGTCAGATCGGCCATTTGCCGCACCTTCATACCTTCGGCATTGCCCAGTTTCGAGTGGCTGGGCGCGATTGCCTGTGAGAAACCAAGTTTTGTGGCTTCTTTCAACCTGTTTTCGGTCTGACCGACTGGTCGAAGCGCCCCAGACAGGCTTATTTCGCCGAATAACACTGTTTCCGGCGGGATTGCCACGTCTTCACGGGCGGAAAGAATCGCTGCGGCCACCGCCAGATCGGCGGCGGGCTCGGTGACACGCATGCCGCCCGCGACATTAAGGAACACATCGAGGCCGGCAAAGGGAATGCCGCAGCGCGCTTCAAGCACGGCGAGAATCGTTGAAAGCCGGCCTGAGTCGAGGCCGACAACGGTGCGGCGCGGGGTGCCAAGCGGCGAGGGGGCCACAAGGGCCTGAATCTCGGTCAGCACCGGCCTTGTGCCCTCGATCCCCGCGAATACCGCCGAGCCGGGGGTGGGTTTGCCGCGCTCGGACAAAAACAGCGCCGAGGGGTTCAGCACCTGTTGCAGGCCCATGCCGGTCATCTCGAAGACGCCGATTTCATCCGCCGGGCCAAAGCGGTTTTTCACCGCCCGCAGGATGCGGAATTGATGGCCGCGCTCGCCCTCGAAATAAAGCACGGTGTCGACCATATGTTCGACCACGCGGGGGCCTGCGATCTGGCCGTCTTTGGTGACATGGCCCACAAGGATGATCGCCACGCCGCGACGCTTGGCAAAGGTCACCAGCTCGTGGCAGGCGGCGCGCACTTGGGAGACCGAGCCGGGGGCAGAATCAACGGTGTCCAGCCACATGGTCTGGATCGAATCGATGATGGCAAGGCCGGGGCGTTCGGCATCCAGCGTGGTCAGGATATCGCGCAGGTTGGTTTCGGCGCCCAAAGCCACGGGCGCTCCGGTCAGGCCCAAACGCTGCGCCCGCATCTGCACCTGCGCCACGGCCTCTTCGCCCGAGATATAGAGGCATTTCACCCCTTGCTGGGCGAAAGAGGCGGCGGCTTGCAGCAGCAGGGTGGATTTGCCGATGCCGGGATCGCCGCCCACCAGAATGGCCGAGGCGGGCACAAGGCCGCCGCCCAAGACGCGGTCCAGCTCGTCAATGCCCGATGAGGCGCGGGGCGGGGCCTCGGCCTGGGTGGCAAGATCGGTCAGGTGGATCGAGCGGCCCTTGCCGCCAAGCGCTTTGGGGCCAGCCGAGAGGGGGGCCTCTTCGATCAGCGTGTTCCAGGCGCCGCAGCCTTCGCATTTGCCGATCCATTTGCGATGGGCGGCACCGCAAGCGGTGCAGGTGAATTGGGGGGAGGTCTTGCTCATGGCCCTTGTTGCCTTGATCGGGCGGAATCATCAAGCGCGATGGTTGATTTGGCGGGCCGTCAGGGTGGAAATCACGAGGCTGGCAAGGATGCAGCCGGTGAAAAGGTAAAGGCCCCAAGCGGTTTCAAGTGTGACATAGCCCGCGCCTTTGACGATGACGATGTAAAGCGCCACCAAAAACACATCCGCCATCGCCAGTTTGCCGATCACATGCAGCGCGGGCAGGGTGCGCGGTGACATCAGGTTGAATTGCACCAGTGCAAGGCCAAGGGTTTTGGCAAAGGGCGCGAAGATGGCGAAAAACGTGACCAGCAGCGCAAGGCCCGCATCGGTGCCCCAGAGCGATTGCAGGCCGGTGACGACCGAGATTTCATCCATGCCAAAGATCGGCAGCAGGGCCGCGCGCATCAGGGGCGCGAACCACGCAATCGGAAACAAGATCAGCAGGGCGAGGTTGGCATATTTCATGCCCGCAGGTTGCGCGTTAGTCTTGCAGCGTCAAGCTTTGTTTGCCGGGCTTGGGCAGGCTGACGACATTGGCGTCGCGCACCTCTTCCATGTCAAAATCATAGCCGAGGGTGGGCAGGATTTCCTTCAGATCCGCGTCAAGCCGTTTGATCTGCTGTTGCGCCTGCCGCTCTTCGGCCTCGATATCGGTGAGCCAGCGGCGCAGCTCATCACAGGTGCGCCGCGCGAGGGTGAGGCGGTCGGTGAGGGCGTGGATCTCTTCTTGGCGCTGTTTCAGAAAGGTCTTGGCGCGGTTGACCTTCTCATCGGAATAGGCGCGGGCAAGGTCGCGGGTCTCTTGGCTCATCTGCGCCGCGAGTTGCAAAAGCTCGGGCTCCAGGTGTTGAAAATCGGGATGGGCGCGCAGTTGTTCCATGCGGGCGCGCATCGAATCAAATTCGGACGACAGCGCAAACACTCCGGTGCGGTCGGCGGCATGGGCCATGCGATAGGCGTGGCTGACATCCTCCATCCCCATCGCAAAACTGCGGTGGCTGCGTTCAAGGCGGGCCATGCGCAGATTGGCGGGCAGGTAGAACACCAAAAGGCAGGTGAGGGCGGTCAAGCCCAGTTGCAGCCACATGCCGGCGTTGGGCACGGCTTGGCCGCCAAAGAACAGCGCGATTTGCGGCCAGGGGATCAGGCCAAGGGCGGCGGCAAGGCTGGCGGCGATCAGGCCAAGGGCGATTGCGATGATCAGGCCTTGGGTGGCCGTTTGCATCACTCTTTGCGCCGAGCGCAAAGTGGCCTCGAATTTCACTGACATTCACACACTCCCCCACCTGGGGGCAGGTTTTGGCGATCTGGACAAAAATGCAACGAAATTAAGACAAAATTGTGGAATTGCCCCATAAACTCAAGTGGATAAGGGGCGTTGTTTCTGATGCGGAAACAGTGTCGCAACCGGAGCGGGAGGGGAGAGGAATTTTTGCGCGCAGTGATTCGCAGCGCTTATCGCACCGAGGCAATCGGCCCGGTGGCGCGGCCATGGATGAACTGTTGCACATAAGGGTCTGGCGTGGCGTCAAGATCGGCGACCGGGCCGGTCCATTGGATCACGCCGTTGTGCAGCATGGCCACCCGGTCAGCGATGGCGCGCACGGAGGACATATCATGGGTGATGGTCATGGCGGTGGCCCCCATCTCGACCACGATCTCGCGGATCAATGCATTGATCACGCCCGACATGATCGGATCCAGCCCGGTGGTCGGTTCATCGAAAAAGATGATCTCTGGCTCGGCGGCGATGGCACGGGCAAGGCCTACGCGCTTTTGCATGCCGCCCGAAAGCTCTGCCGGAAACATATCGCCGGTTTCAGGGGCCAGACCGACACGGCGCAGCTTTTCAATGGCGATCTCGCGGGCCTCGGCTTTGGGGCGTTTGGCGGGGCCGCGCAAAAGCCGGAAGGCCACATTTTCCCAGACTTTGAGGCTGTCAAACAGCGCGCCACCCTGAAACAACATCCCGAAGCGGGCCAGAAAGGCATCACGGTCGGCATTGGCGACATCTTCGCCGTCAAGCGAGATGCGCCCCGAATCGGGGATGACCAGCCCGAGGATACATTTGAGCAGCACCGATTTCCCAGTGCCCGATCCGCCGATCACCACCATGCTTTGCCCACGCGGGATCTCAAGGTTGATGCCACGCAACACCTTGTTATTGCCGAAAGTCTTGGTCACGTTGGAAAGGTCTATCATGTGCCGAACATCAGCGAAGTCAGGATGAAATTGGCGCCAAGGATCAGGATTGAGGCGGTGGCGACGGCGTTTTTGGTGGCGGTGCCGACGCCTTGCGCGCCGCGCCCCGAGTTCATGCCGTAATAGCAGCCGATCAGCGTGGCGATAAAGCCAAAGACCGCGCCCTTGATCAGCGATGAGACCACATCCGGCGTTTCCAGAAAATTCACCGTGTTGTGGATATAGCTGGCGCGGTTGAAGCCAAGCTGTTCGGTGGCCACCAGAAAGCCGCCCATCACGCCGATGATATCGCCGATGCCAACCAATATCGGCACGGTGACAAAGCCCGCCAGCACGCGCGGCACCGTCAGGTATTTCATCGGATGGGTGGAAAGGGTGACCAAAGCGTCAAGCTGCTCGGTGACCTTCATAGTGGCAATCTCCGCGGCGATGGAAGAGGTGACGCGGGCGGCGATCATCAGGCCAACCAGCACCGGGCCAAGCTCGCGCACCATGCCGATGGCGACGATCTGCGGCACCACGGCCTCGGCGGAGAATCTTTGCCCACCGGCATAGATTTGCAAGGCCAGTGCGCCGCCGGTAAAGATCGCGGTCAGCCCGACAACGGGCAGCGAATGCCAGCCGACCTGCATCAGTGCAGAAAGGGCCTCACGGCCATAGAACGGCGGGCGAAACAGGTGCGACAGCATTTGTCCGGCATAGATCACGATGCGGCCAAGGCTGGCCAGCGCCGCCAGAACCGGGCGGCCAAGGGCGGCGAGGGGGGAGGTGATGTTCACCGGTGCCCCTCAAAATACCGGCGGGTCAGGCGGGCGCCAAAACGGGTCAGCACCTCATAGGCGATGGTATCGGCGGCGTCGGCCAGATCGTCAATGCTTTGGTCGGGGCCAAGAATATCCAGCCAATGCGGCATGTCGGGCAGGTGGGTGATGTCGGCGGTGATGGTATCCATCGACACCCGGCCAATCAGCGGGCAGGGCGTGGGCCCATCCCACAGCACCGCATTGTTCGACAGCATCCGGCCAAGGCCATCGGCATAGCCACCCGCCAGCGAGGCGATGGTGGACACGGTTTCGGCCTGCCAAGCGGCCGCATAGCCGACGATTTCGCCCGGCTGCACAACGCGGGTTTGGATCACCGGCAGCGACAGGGTGACCACGCGCGCGCCGCCCTCATAGGGGCGGCCGCCGTAAAGGCCGATGCCGGGGCGGGTGAGATCGAAGTGATAGCGCGGCCCCAAAAGGATACCGCCGGTTGCCGCAAGCGAGCGCGCAATGCCGGTGCCATCCGTCATCGCCAGAAAGCTGGCAAGCTGGATGTCATTCATCGCGTGATCGGGTTCATCGGCGCAGGCCAGATGCGACATCAAAAGCTCGGGCCCGGCCTCAAGCACAAAGGGGGCCACGGCCTCCCATTCGGCCTCTTCCATTCCAAGCCGGTTCATGCCGGTATCAAGCTGCACGCCAAAGCTGTGGCCGGGCAGCGATTCCAGATGACGGGTGATCTGATCGAGCGAGTTCAGGATCGGCGTCAGGTCAAGATCGGCGACCATTTCGGTATCGCCGGCCATATGGCCCGAGAGCACGCAGATTTGCGGGCCGGGGCCAAGGGCTTGGCGCACGGCGGCGCCCTCTTCGGCGGCGGCCACGAAAAAGCGTCGCGCACCGGCTTCGGCCAGGGTGCGCGACACGCGGGCGACGCCGAGGCCGTAAGCATCAGCTTTGACCACAGCGGCGGTTTGCACGCCCGAGGCCGAGGCACGGTCAAGCGCGCGCCAGTTGGCGGCGATGGCATCAAGATCAATCGTTAGCAATGCAGTAGACATGGGTTGGGTTTTCAGCGGGCAGGCGTCTGGGGTCAAGTGGAAAAGCGGGCGCAAGGAAGCTTGGGCGAAAATTGCCGGGTTTGGGCGTTGCCAATGGGGGGGCTTGCGGACAGGATGGCAGCAAGATTGCGAGGGCATATGACAGAGCAGGATCATTCGGGCGATCACGGCGGCAGTGATCATGGGCACAGCCATAGCGATGGCGGGATGTGGCTGTCACTGGCCACGGTGCTGGGGCTTGCCGTGGCCTTGGTGCATCGGTTCTGGATGCCCTTGCCCGCGCCGGTGAATGATGTGGCGCTGGCGGTGGTTTATCTAGCGGGCGGGGTGCCTGCGGGGTGGCGGGCGCTGTCGGAGCTGTTTGGCAAGGGCAAGCTCGACATTGATCTCTTGATGGTGATTGCAGCCGTGGCGGCGGCGGCGGTGGGGGCGCCTTTGGAAGGCGGGGTGTTGCTGACGCTGTTTTCTATCTCGGGTGCGTTGGAGCATCGCGCGATGGGGCGGGCGCAGGCGGCGGTTGAGGCGCTGATGGATTTGCGCCCGGAAACCGCGCTGCGGCAGGATGCGCAGGGCAACACGGTTGAGGTGCCGGTGGCCGAGGTTGCGGTCGGCGATCGGTTGGTGCTGCGCCCCGGTGCGCGGGTGCCGGTGGATGGGCGCATCGTTGAGGGGGTGGGCGAGGTTGATGAAAGCACGATCACCGGCGAGTCCGAGCCGGTGGGCAAGGCGGCAGGCGCGCTGGTGCATGAGGCGACGGTGAACCTGAATGCGGTCTTGGTGATGGAGGCGCGCAACACGCTGGCCAGCAGCACGGTGGCGCGGATGATCACGCTGGTCACGCAGGCGCAGGCGATGAAAGCCCCGTCCGAGCGGTTTTCGGAATGGTTTGGCCAGCGCTATACCATTGCGGTGCTGGTGGGATCGGTGGCGGTGTTTGCGGGGTTATTGGCTTGGGGGTTCAGCTTTGATTTGGCCCTTTACCGTGCCGCGACGGTGTTGGTGGCGGCGAGCCCCTGTGCCGTGGTGATCTCGGTTCCAGCGGCTATTTTGTCGGCACTGTCGGCGGCGGCGCGGGGGGGCGTGTTGTTCAAGGGCGGGGCGGCGATTGAAACGCTGGCCGAGGTGCATGCCTATGCCT
>CBDUEF010000049.1:0-11617 GCA_965366095.1 uncultured Cypionkella sp.
ACCTGCAACTGAACCTGACGCCGAAGACCGAGCGGTCGCGCGAAAGCCATGCGATCGCGCTGGACGTGCGGGCGCGCATCCATGCGCTGACCTTCCCTGCGGGGACGGCGGTGAAAGTGGTTGAGCCGCCACCGGGGCCACCGGTGATGGCAACGCTGCTCGCCGAGATTTACGGACCCGATGCGCAAACCCGCCGCGCGGTGGCGGCCAAGGTGCGCGAGGCCTTCAACACGGTGCCCTATATTGTCGACACCGATGACAGTTATGGCGTGCCTGCCCAGCGGTTGCGCTTGACGCTGAACGACGCCAATCTCGATTTCCACAAGGTCGAGCCGGGCGATGTGTTTCAGACCATCGGGATGCTTTATGGCGGCACAACGGTGGGTTATTCGCATCGCTCAGACGGGCGCGAGCCGATTGCGATAAGGTTGGAGCCGTCGAAATCGGGCCGTGTGCTGGATGAGCGGGCGCTTTCCACCCCGGTTCCGGCAAATCTTTTGCCTGGTGCGCGCTCGGTGGTGGAATTGGGCGATGTGGTGGACATTGCCCATGAGACCACCTCGTTCCCGATTTTCCGCCACAATGGCAAGCCTGCCGAAATGGTCACGGCGGAGTTGGCAGGGGCGTTTGAAGCGCCGCTTTACGGCCAGATTGCGGTGGCGCGGGCGATCGAGGCTGCCGATTGGGGCGATCTGCCAAAGCCGCAGATTTTGCAGCACGGCCAGCCCGAGGATACCTCGAAACCTTCGCTATTGTGGGATGGCGAGTGGGATGTCACTTGGGTGACTTTCCGCGATATGGGTGCGGCCTTCATGGTGGCGCTGGTTGCGATCTACATTCTGGTGGTGATGCAGTTTGGCTCGTTCAAACTGCCGCTGGTGGTGCTGACCCCGGTGCCGCTGACCTTCATCGGGATCATGGCCGGGCATTGGTTGTTTGGCGCGCCGTTCTCGGCCACCTCGATGATCGGGTTTATCGCCTTGGCGGGTATTATCGTGCGCAATTCGATCCTGCTGGTGGATTTCATCCGCCATGCTGATCCGGCCAAGACGCTGCGTGAAACCTTGCTGGACGCCGGGGCAATCCGCTTCAAGCCGATCTTGCTGACAGCTTTGGCGGCGATGATCGGGGCTGTGACGATCCTGAGCGATCCGATTTTTCAGGGTCTGGCGATTTCGCTGCTGTTTGGGTTGGCGTCGTCGACAATCCTGACGGTGCTGGTGATCCCGGCAATCTACATCTGGTTGCGTAGCCCGAAAGTGGACTGAACCTGGTTGGCGTGCCTTGGGTGCGCCAACCGCCGCCGCTGTGGCCTTCAGACCACAGTTGTGTTGCGACTGCCTCAATTGGCGCAATTGCCCCGGTTTTGCCGCATTCGCCGGGGCTTTGCCTAAATCTTGCCACAATTATGATTCAATTCCTTCGGAATAGGCGCGAAACAGATTGGGGCACAAGACCCTGACCGCGCCAAGGCAGGCAGAGCATTGGCAACAGTTACAGGCGGCAACGGCAACGACTCGCTGGTCGGAACCGGAAGTTCGGACCAGATTTATGGCTATGGCGGCAATGACCAGCTTTTCGGCGGGTCTGGAAGCGATTCCCTTTACGGTGGCAACAACGACGACACCTTGCAGGGTGGCGCGGGTGGCGATTTGCTTTCCGGCGGGTCCGGCACGGACACGGCGGATTATTCCACATCTGGCGCGGGGGTTTTGGTCAATCTGGCTACCGGGGCGGCGTCTGGCGGAGATGCGACAGGGGATACTTTCAGCAGTATCGAGAATCTGATCGGCTCGGGCTATGCCGATACGCTGACGGGAACCTCGGGCAGCAATACGCTTGAAGGCGGCGCAGGCGATGATCTGCTGGACGGCGGGGCAGGAAGTGACCAGCTTTATGGCGGCGATGGCAATGACACGCTGATCGGTGGGGCTGGATCGGACCTGCTGTCGGGTGGCGCTGGCAATGATATGGTGGATTACGCTGCCTCGACTGCGGCGGTGATGGTCAATCTGGGGGCCGGTACGGCGTCTGGCGGCGATGCTGCGGGCGATACATTGACGGGGATCGAAGGGCTGACCGGGTCGGGTTATAATGACATTCTGACCGGGGATTCCGGAGCGAACACGATCTATGGCGGCGCGGGCGACGATACAATCGCGGGCGGGGCCGGGGCGGATTATCTCGACGGTGGGGCAGGCAGTGGCGACACGGTGGATTATTCCGCCTCGACTGGGGCGGTCAATGTCAACCTGACCACCGGAACAGGATCGGGCGGCGATGCCGCTGGCGATACACTGGTGGGCTTTTACAATATCGAGGGCTCGGGCCTGAATGATACCCTGACCGGCAGCAGCGGGATCAACTATCTTTACGGCGCGGTCGGGGATGATCTGATCGACGGCGGCGCGGGCAACGACCGGCTTTATGGCGGCACTGGCAATGACACCCTGATCGGTGGGGCCGGGGCGGATTCACTGGACGGCGGTGCTGGCAACGATGTCGCCGATTACACTGGATCATCGGCCGGCGTGAACGTCAATCTGACGACCGGAGCCGGAACGGGCGGAGATGCTGCGGGCGATATCTACAACAGCATCGAGAACCTGACGGGATCAGGCCTTGCCGACACACTGACTGGTTCATCGGGCAGCAACACGCTGGATGGCGGTGCAGGCAATGATCTGCTTTACGGTGCTGCGGGCAACGATGCGCTGTATGGCGGATTGGGCAATGACACCCTTTCGGGGGGCGCCGGAGCCGACACGCTGGACGGCGGTGCGGGCAATGATCTGTTGGATTATGCGGCCTCGACCGCCGCAGTGCAGGTCAATCTGGCCACAGGCACGGCTGCCGGGGGCGATGCCGCGGGAGACAGTTTCAGCAATATCGAAGGGCTGATCGGATCGGCCTATAATGACGTATTGACCGGCGATTCCGGGGCAAATTCGATCTATGGCGGCGCTGGCAATGATACGATTGCCGGTGGCGCGGGGGCCGACTATCTCGACGGCGGCGGCAACAGCGGCGATCTGGTGGACTATTCGACCTCAAGCGCTGCGGTCAATGTCAACCTTGCGACAGGTGTGGCCTCGGGCGGCGATGCGGCAGGCGATACGCTGGTCGGGTTCAGCAATGCGACCGGATCGGGTGAAAATGACACCCTGACCGGCAATAGCGGCGCGAATGATCTCTATGGCGCGGCCGGGGATGACCTGATCGACGGCGGCGCGGGCAACGACCGGCTTTACGGTGGCACCGGCAATGACACGCTGGTCGGAGGCTCTGGGGCGGATTCGCTTGACGGCGGCGCTGGCAACGATGTCGCCGATTACTCTGGATCATCGGCCGGGGTAAACGTCAATCTGAGCGCTGGAACGGCCACGGGTGGCGATGCCGCGGGTGATACGTTCAACAGCATCGAGAACCTGACGGGCTCGGGTTATGCCGACACATTGACCGGGTCTTCGGGCAACAACACGCTTGAAGGCGGTGCTGGCAATGATCTGCTTTACGGAGCGGCAGGCAATGACGCCCTCTACGGAGGCTTGGGCAATGATACCCTGTCTGGTGGGGCCGGAGCCGACACTTTGGACGGCGGCGCAGGCAATGACTTTGTCGACTACAGCGCCTCGACGGCGGCGGTCCAAGTCAATCTGGGAGCCGGAACCGCGACGGGCGGCGATGCTGCGGGCGATAGCTTTGCGAATATCGAAGGGCTGACCGGGTCGGGTTATAGTGATGTGCTGACCGGGGATTCCGGGGCGAACACGATCTATGGTGGCGCGGGCGACGATACAATCTCGGGCGGGGCCGGGGCGGATTATCTCGACGGCGGGGCAGGTAGTGGCGACACGGTGGATTATTCCACCTCTGCCGCCGGGGTGGCGATCAATCTGGGCACTGGAACGGCCTCGGGTGGTGATGCCACCGGCGACACCCTTGTCGGATTTTACGATGTGATCGGCTCAGGTCTGAACGACAGTCTGACGGGAAATAGCGGGGCGAATGATCTTTACGGCGCGGCCGGAGATGATTTTCTGGACGGCGGCGCGGGCAACGACCGGCTTTACGGTGGCACCGGCAATGACACGCTGAAGGGGGGTGCCGGCAGCGACAGCCTTGACGGTGGGTCGGGCATTGATCTGGCCGATTACAGCGGGTCCGGCTCTGCGGTCAATGTGACTGTGAATGGCACAGGCAGTGGTGGAGATGCGGCTGGTGACAGCCTGTCGGGTATCGAAAACCTGCAAGGCTCGTCTTACAATGACACCCTGACCGGCGATTCCGGCGACAATTATCTCTATGGCGGCGCTGGAAATGATGTCCTTTACGGCGGTATCGGTGATGACACTTTGGCGGGCGGGGCCGGTGCCGACACGTTGAACGGCGGCGAAGGGATGGATTTCATCGACTATAGCGCTTCTGCCAGCGCGGTGTCGGTCAACCTGAACACCTGGACCGCGCTTTATGGGGATGCTCAGGGCGATCAGTTGTCGGGTGTTGACGGCATTATCGGTTCGGCGTTCAACGACACGCTTATCGGCTTTGATCAGCAGGGGCTGGTCGGAGACGTCTTTACCAATATTTTCTATGGCGGGGCGGGCAGCGATTACATCGACGGGATGGGGTCAAACGATATCCTGTATGGCGGCGCGGACAACGACACCATTCTGGGCGGCTCTGGCGACGATCTGACAGATGGTGGAGATGGCAACGATCTGCTTTATGGCGGCACCGGCAATGACACTTTGGACGGTGGCGCTGGCAACGACACGCTGAGCGGCGGCGATGGCCAGGATATCGGCTATGGTGGCGCGGGCAATGATAGCATGTCAGGCGATGCAGGCAACGACAGCCTGTATGGCGGCGATGGCAATGACAGCCTTGACGGCGGCGCTGACAATGATCAGCTTTTTGGCGGTTCCGGCAATGACTCCCTGCTAGGGGGCACTGGCAATGATACACTGGACGGTGGCCTTGGCGAAGACACCCTTTATGGTGGCGATGGCAACGACGCCTTGGATGGCGGCGACGGTAATGACTCGCTTGACGGCGGATCTGGCAACGACAGTTTGGCCGGTGGAGCGGGCAATGATACGCTTTATGGTGGCCTAGGGAACGACAGCCTAAACGGTGGCGACGGCAATGACTCGCTCGATGGTGGTGTTGGCAACGACACACTGCTTGGCGGCGCGGGCGCTGACACGCTTTACGGTGGCGACGGCAGCGACAGCCTCGACGGTGGCGACGGCAATGACACCCTGCTTGGCGGAGCGGGCAATGACACGCTTTACGGTGGCGATGGCAGCGACAGTCTGGATGGCGGCATTGGCAATGATGTGCTGGATAGCGGTGTCGGCAATGATGCGCTGTTCGGTGGGGCAGGCAATGACACGCTCTATGCCGGAGCCGGCAATGACGCGCTCTATGGCGGCGATGGCATCGACTATCTTTATGGCGGCACCGGCAATGATACCCTTGGCGGTGGCGCGGGCGACATCCTTGATGGTGGCGACGGTTATGACACCCTTGATCTGACTGGGCAGGCTCCGTTCCGAATTATTCGCGACCCGCTGAACCCGCTTAATGGCACGGTCCAATTCCTTGACGGCCTCGGAAATATCATCGGAACGATGAGCTTTTCCAATATCGAATCGGTCGTCTCTTGCTTTACTCCCGGCACCCGGATTGTTTGCCAGGGCGGGGCGATCGCGGTTGAGAGTTTGCGACTTGGTGATCTTGTGATGACGCGCGACCATGGTTTGCAGCCGGTTCGCTGGATTGGTTCGCGCAAGCTGGGGCTGGGAGAGTTGCTGTCAGATCCCTTGTTGCAGCCGGTTCGGATTGCAGCGGGTGCCTTGGGCAATGGCCTGCCCGAGCGCGATATGTTATTGTCGCGCCAGCACCGGATGCTCCTGAGTGGACCAACCGCGCAATTGTTGTTTGGCAGCGATGAAGTGCTGGTGCGCGCGGCGCATTTGGTTGGCCTGCCGGGGATCACCGAGTCCTTTCAGCGTGACGTGAGCTATCTGCACGTGATGTTTGACCGGCATGAGGTGATTTTGGCCGACGGAGCCTGGAGCGAGAGTTTTCAGCCCGGCGACAGGGGGCTTTCCGGGCTTGAGGCCGATCAGCGCGACGAATTGCTGAAAATATTTCCCGAACTTGGGCAAGAGGCTGCGTCGCCTCACTTTGATGCGGCCCGGTTGACGCTCAAGTCCTATGAGGCGCGGTTGTTGTTGGGCCAAGGTGTGAGTGATCTTGCACCAATCGGCAAAGCGCTGCGTTCAAAACGGGGGCGGACGTTGCGGGCCGCTTGATCCACCCGGCCTTGCGCCTGTCAAAAAGCCGTGCAACCTTTCAACCTGAGTTGGGATCAGGATTTGAAAGGATATTCGCATGAAACTCTTGCGCCACGGGCTTGCAGGGACGGAAAAGCCAGGACTGATCCATGCGGATGGCAGCGTCCGCGATCTGTCGGGCCATATCGCCGATATCGCGGGGGATGTGCTTTCAGACAAGGGCCTTGCCGCGATTGCTGCAATTGATGCAGGCAAATTGCCGGTGGTTGACCCAGCGACCCGACTTGGCCCCTGTGTGGCGGGCACCGGAAAATTCATCTGTATCGGCCTGAATTACTCAGACCATGCCGCAGAAACCGGAGCAAAAGTGCCGCCTGAGCCGATCATTTTCATGAAGGCAAACTCGGCGATCTGTGGCCCGAACGATCCTATCATCATCCCTCGGGGGTCGGTGAAAACCGATTGGGAAGTGGAACTGGCGGTGATCATCGGCACCAAGGCGAAATATGTGACCGAGGCTGAGGCCATGGCCCATGTGGCAGGCTATGCGGTTACCAATGATGTCTCTGAGCGGGCGTTTCAGACCGAACGCTCGGGGCAGTGGACCAAGGGTAAAAGCTGCGACAACTTCGGTCAGATCGGCCCCTGGCTGGTGACGCGCGACGAGGTGGCCGATCCGCAAAACCTGTCGATGTGGCTGACGGTGAACGGCAAGAAGATGCAGAATGGCACCACGCAAACCATGGTTTACGGTGTGGCGCATCTGGTCAGCTATCTTTCGCAATTCATGACGCTGCACCCCGGTGACGTGATTTCCACCGGCACCCCGCCCGGCGTCGGGCTGGGGATGAAGCCGCCGCAATATCTCAAGGCGGGCGATGTGGTGGAATTGGGCGTTCAGGGCCTTGGCCAGCAACGGCAAGATGTGATCGCCGATTGATGTTTTGTGCCGGAGGTGCCGCTCAGGCAGCTTCGGCCAACAGTCCCAGACGGGCGCAAATCGCCTCGGCATCGGCGGGCAAAGCCTCGGCCATGCCTTCAGCAAAGTCCAGAAACAGCGGCAGGTTCAAGCCGTTGACACCCAAAATCACCGGCAGACCCATCGCGAGGGCTTCCCCGATCAGGGGGCGAAAGCCACGACCTTCGGCCTCGTGTTTGCCGAATTTGTTGATCACCAACAGCCGCGCACCTGCCATTCGGGGTTCCACCTCGGCCACCGATTGCTCCAATGCGCCGGGGTTCAGCCGGCACCCCTTTGATCCCGCACCCAAGTCCTGGCTGATGCGAAAGGTAGGGCCGTCGGGCAGCACTCGCAAATCCATGTCGCAGTGGTGGCTGTCCTGCTTGTCGATATTGGTCTGCACGGTGCCGGCCAAGGGCCAACCCGCCGCTTCAAGCCGGGCCACGACATCGGCCAGAAGCGCGTCGCACTCGCCCCGGCCCGCTATTGATACATAGCCCAGAAACATCATGGTTCTCCTTGCTCTGCCATTGCCCAGTCACGCGTTTCAATCGCGCGACCCAAAGCGAGGCGATCTTTCCCTGTAAGCCGCTGGGCTGCAAGCGGCATGATTGTCGCATCCTCCACCGCCAGATGGGCCCTCTCATGCGCCGCATGAGAGGCCAACTGCGCCCGGCATCTTGGACCGGCCATATCGCCTTCGGCCAGCCGCAACAGGATTTCGGCCAGTGCTTCAAGCCCAAGATGGCTTTCGGCATGTTCTGCCTCGATCTGGGCAAAGATTTCCGGCAGCCGATCCTGAGGCTGGGCGCGGGCGATCAACAGCGGAAACAAGCCGCGTTCTTCGTCCTCGAAATGCAGGGGCAGGGTACGGGTGACATGCTCGCGCACCCAAGCCGCCATTTCGGGATCGGGAGTATTGCTGGCGGCCAACGCATCCAGCGCCGCGCAAACCTGCGCCTGCACCCCATGCGCGGCCTCCAGCAGTTTGACACCGTCCGGCATTACGCGGCCTGCAAAGTGACCCCAGAGACGTCGGCCCCCGCAATCAATCCTTCAACATAGCGGCGCGACGCACGCGCCCAAGCCGCCTTTTCGGCGGCCTGCACCAGACGCGGGCGCACGGCGTCAAACGGCAGAATTTCGCCCTCGGCACGGGCATCCAGCCGGATGATGTGAAAGCCGTAAGCCGTGCGCACGGGGGCGGGGCAGAGACTGCCCGGTTCCATCGCGGCAAGGGCCGCTTCGAATTCGGGCGCAGTATCACCCGCGCTGATCTGGCCCAAAAGCCCGCCGGCATCGCGCGACGAACAGGCGCTGTGCGACCGTGCCAGATCGGCGAAGGAGGCCGGATTGGTACGGGCCTTTTCAAGCACCTGCTCGGCCAGTGTATGCACCTCATGCGGGTCGCTTCCCTCGGCGACCGGCATCAGGATATGGGCGGCCTCAAAAAGCGCGGGCGCGCGGAAGCGTTCGGGATTGGCCTGCCAAAAGGCCTGCATCCGCGCCTCATCAATCGGCTCTGCCTGAACGACCGCTTCGAGCAATTGCCGGATCAGCGCCTCTTCATCGGTTTCCCAACGCCCTGCGCCAACCTCTATCGGGGCCGGCGTCAGGCCCTTTCTGCGTGCCTCTTGCAACATCAGCGCACGAATGGCCAAGGCACGCGCCGCGGCCTGCCAGGCGAGGCCCGGTTTGCCCTTGGGGGCGGGATGGTTTTGCGCCTCGGCGGCGATGATTTCGGCTGAAATCACCTCACCATTCACGACAATCGGGGGCAGCAAGGGTTTCATCGCGATCCCTCCGGCGGGTTAGAGCGTTTACGGGTGCGAACGATCTGGTAGCCGGGCCGCCACAGATAGCGCACTGGGGCCGAGATGATGTGAACCAGCCGGGTGAAGGGGAAGAGCAGGAAGATCGTCAGACCCAACGTAATATGGGTTTTGAAGATCCAATGCACATCGGCCATTTGCTCGGCAGCACCGGCTTTGAAATAGACGATGCTTTGCGCCCAGGTCATCAGCTTGATCATCTCATGGCCGTCAAGGTTTTGCAGCGACACATAAATCGAACCAACCCCCAGCAAAAGCTGTGCCATCAGCAGGATCAGGATGCCGGTATCGGCCACCGTCGAATTGGCCCGGATGCGCGGATCGAACAGCCGCCGATGGGTCAGGATCGCGCCCCCCAAAAGGGCAGCAACGCCAGCGATGCCTCCGGCAGCCACAGCGAGGATTTGCTTGGCCTCATGGCTTACGCCCAATGCGTCAAAAATCCACATCGGGGTCAGCAGTCCGACAAGATGCCCGCCAAGAATGGTCAAAACACCAAGGTGGAACAGCACCGATCCCAGCACAAACTGACGTTTGCGCAAAATCTGGCTTGATTTCGATTTCCAAGTGAAGGGATCGCGATCATAGCGCACGATCGACACCCAGATCATCACGGTGATGGCGATATAGGGGTAAACCCCGAACAGAAAAAAGTCCATTTTGCTCTCCTTACCGGGCCGCAGCGGGGCGTGGGGCGACATCCATTTTCGACAGGATGTCACGGCTGACCGGGCAACCGGCGTTCGGATCGGGGGCGAAAGTAACCTGCGCCTCTTCCCAGACCGCATCAAGCGCTGCCAGATCTTCGGGATTGTCGTCTTGTTCGGCCAGCAGCACCACGGCCTCGGCGCTGTCGGCAGGGGCCTCGGCCAATTTGGCGAGCGTTGCCAGCACCGGCGCATAGACCGCGCCGCGCCGTGCCAGCCGTTCTGCCAGCGCCACAAGGATATGACCGGCATCGGCCAGCATTTCGCGGGCCTCGGCCAAGGGCCTTGTGGACAGGTATTCCAGCAAAACCGGCAAATGATCCGGTAATTCCGAGGCCGACAGATCAAAGCCGCCTGCACGATAGCTTTCCAAGAGGTCCACCATGGCACCCCCCCGATCCCGGCTTTCGCCATGGATATGCTCGAAGAGGTTCAACGACAGGGTGCGCGAGCGGTCGAAGAGCAAGACATAGCGCTCTTGCAACTCGAACAGATCGCCGCTTTCCAGATCGGCCAAGAGGCCAGCCAGGGTTTCCGGCGCAACCAGACCCTCACTGCGCAAAACCGCGCGCAGTTCGGGGATGGCTTCTTGGAGGTCCGCTTCGGGATAGCTGAGCAGAAGCGACAGGATTTTGAAGGTTTTCATTTCAGGAACTCCGTTGGCGAGCGGAACTTCTTGCCGCCGCCAAAAAGCGAACCGGAACTGCCCGAAGAACAGCCGTTGCCATCGGTAAAGCCGCAGCCGGTTTTCAGATCATAGGCCTGTTCCACCAATTCGCGGTGGGTGGTGGGGATGACGAAACGATCTTCGTAATTGGCGATTGCCATCAGTTGATACATCTCGTCGATCTGCGCCGGGGTCAGGCCCACACGTTTGGCCACGCCCAGATTGATCACCCCATCCACGGTTTTCGATCGCATGTAAGAGCGCATCGCCAACATCCGCTCCAGCGCCGATACCACCGGGGCCTCGTCACCCGCTGTCAGCATATTGGCTAGATAACGCACCGGAATCCGCAAGGATTTCACATCCGGCATGTCATCCACGGCCGCGATCTGGCCCGCTTCGGCGGCATTCTGGATCGGCGACAATGGTGGGATATACCAGACCATCGGCAAGGTGCGGTATTCGGGATGCAGCGGGAAGGCGATCTTCCACTCCATCGCCATTTTCCAGATCGGCGAGTTGCGCGCGCCTTTGATCCAATCCTCGGGAATGCCCTCGGCACGTGCCGCCGCAATCACCGCCGGATCGTTCGGATCAAGGAACACGCCAAGCTGCGCGTCATAGAGGTCTTTTTCGTTCTCGACCGAGGCCGCCTCGGCGATCTTGTCGGCATCATAGAGCATGACCCCCAGATAGCGGATGCGCCCGACGCAGGTTTCCGAACAAACCGTCGGCTGGCCCGATTCCAGACGCGGATAGCACAGGGTGCATTTTTCCGATTTGCCGGTGGACCAGTTGTAGTAGATTTTCTTGTAAGGGCAGCCGGACACGCACATCCGCCAGCCCCGGCATTTTTCCTGATCAATAAGCACCACGCCATCGTCTCCGCGCTTGTAGATCGCGCCCGATGGACATGAGGCCACGCAGGCCGGGTTGAGGCAATGCTCGCACAGGCGCGGCAGATACATCATGAAGGTGTTTTCATATTCGCCATACATGGCCTTCTGAATTCAAAGTTGTAATCCTTTGAGCGCTTGGCGAATTCACCGCCGAGGATTTCCTCCCAGTTCGGACCCCATTCGATTTTCTCGATCCGCTGGCCCGAGATTTTCGAATAGGGGCGGGCGGTCGGGAAAGCCTCCATT
>CBDUEF010000050.1:0-11586 GCA_965366095.1 uncultured Cypionkella sp.
AGGTGAACCTGACCGGGCCTTTGACCCTGCAGGTGACGGCGGCGGGGCGTGACAGCAGCCTGCACCGCATGGCCGATCTGGTGGCGGTGGCGGAAAGCGCCAAGACCAAATACACCAGTTTGGCCGAACGCGCCGCAAGCTGGTATTCGCCGCTGGTGCATCTGCTGTCGTTTTCGGCCTTTGGCTTTTGGATGTGGAAAACCGGCGGCGATTTGCGCTTTGCGATCAATATTTCGGCGGCGGTGCTGATCATCACCTGCCCTTGCGCGCTGGGGTTGGCGGTGCCTGCGGTGGTGACGTCTGCTTCGGGGCGGCTGTTTCGCAAGGGCTTGCTGATCAAGCACGGCACGGCGCTGGAGCGGTTGGCCGAGGTGGATACGGTGGTCTTCGACAAGACCGGCACCCTGACCATGGGCACGCCCGAGCCGGTGAATATGGCCGATCATTCGGTGCAGGATATTGCGCTGGCGGCAGCGCTGGCGGCGGGGTCTTCGCATCCCTTGGCGCGGGCTTTGGTGGGCGCGGCGCGGGGTGTTGTGCCTGTTGAGGTGAGCGAGTTGCGCGAGGTGCCGGGATACGGGGTTGAGGCGATCTGGCAGGGCAAGCGCGTGCGCTTGGGCCGGGCCGATTGGTGCGGGGCCACGGCTTTGGACATCACCGCGACTTATCTGGCCCGTGACGGCGCGGCGGTGGGTTTTGGCTTTGCCGACCGGTTGCGTCCGGGTGCTATTGAGGCGGTGAAGGCGATCAAGGCACAGGGGCGCGAGATAAAGCTGATTTCGGGCGATGTGGCGGGTGCGGTTGAGGCACTGGCCAAACGTTTGGGGATCGAGGATTGGACGGCGGGGGCTTTGCCCGCCGAGAAGGCCGCAGCGGTGGCTGCGTTGAGCGAGGCGGGCCACCGGGTTTTGATGGTGGGCGATGGGCTGAACGACACGGCAGCGCTGGCGCGGGCGCATGTTTCCATTTCCCCGGCAACGGCCTTGGATGCGGCGCGGGTGGCGTCGGATATCGTGCTGTTGGGGCAGGATATGGCGCCGATTGGCGATGCTTTGCGGATTGCCGGGCAGGCCAAGCGGCGGATTTTGCAGAATTTCGGGATTTCCGCGCTCTATAATGTGGTTGCGGTGCCCTTGGCTTTGGCCGGGTTTGCCACGCCCCTTGCGGCGGCGCTGGCGATGTCACTTTCGTCGATTTCGGTTTCCCTGAACGCGCTGAGGCTGAAATAATGGATATCCTTACAATCTTGATCCCGGCGTCGCTTTTCCTCAGCGCGGTGGGGTTGGTGGCGTTTTTCTGGGCGATGAAATCGCGGCAGTTTGATGATCCAAAGGGCGATGCCAACCGCATCCTGACCAAGGAATATGACGACCGGCCAAAATAGCCGTCAGGCGCGGCCTGCCGTGGGCGACAGCAACAAAGGATCAATCCCCATCGCGCGCAGGGCCTTGATCCATTTGCTGGCGTCATCGTCGGAAAACACCAAAGCGGCCTCGGGATCGGCGGTTAGCCAATCATTGCGGGCAATCTCGGCCTCTAACTGCCCGCTGCCCCAGCCCGAATAGCCCAAGGCCAAAAGCGCACGATCCGGGCCGCGGCCATGGGCCAAGGCCTCAAGCACATCGAGCGTTGCCGTCATGCCAAATCCTGCCGCAAGGGTTTGGGTCGACGGGCCGCCGATATAATCATCCGAATGCAGCACAAATCCGCGACCGCGCTCGACTGGGCCGCCGAAATGCACGCGGATATCGCGGCCTTGGGGCGAAGCGATGTCGAGTTGATCCAGCAGTTTGGCAAAGCTGAGATCGGGGATGATCTTGTTGACGATCAGCCCCATCGCGCCGTCTTCGCTATGGGCGCAGATCAGGATCACTGCATGTTCAAAGCGCGGATCCTGCAATCCGGGCATGGCGAGCAAAAGTTTTCCGGTCAGATCCATCGCGCGTTCCTTGGGCCAGGTGCCTGCCTTTAATTTGGGGCTGTGGCGGCCAAGTCTCAAGGGGGAACATTGCAAAGCCGTCGCCGGAACGTGATTTCCTATTGCCGGGGCTTTGGGTATTTTGGCGCAATGATATATCGTTTGACATCCTTGGCCGCGATCTTGGGCCTGTGCGCGTGCCCCGCTTTGGCCGAAATTCCGGCAAATGTGGTGAGTGGGGAGGTATTGCCCGGTTGGGAGATGCAAAACGGCCATCGCATGGCGGGGCTGAGCCTGACGCTGGCGCCGCAGTGGAAAACCTATTGGCGCGCGCCGGGGCAGGCGGGGATCCCGCCGCTGTTTGATTGGTCGGGCTCGCAGAATGTGGCCTCGGTCAAGGTGCATTGGCCCAGCCCGTCGGTTTTTCACACCAACGGGTTGCAGACGGTGGGCTATCATGACGGTGTGATTTTGCCGCTGGAGGTGGTGCCGCGCGATGTGGCCAAGCCGGTGCATCTGCGTGCGCGGGTGGATATGGGCGTGTGCAAGGATATCTGCATGCCGTTTGTGCTGGACGTGGCCGCCGATCTGGCCGCGCCCGGAGTGCCGGATGGGCGGATCAAAGCGGCGCTGAAGGCGCAGCCGAGTTCGGGGGCAGATGCGGGGCTGACGGCGATTTCTTGCGTGGTGGACCCGATAGACGACGGGGTGCGGATCACGGCGACGATGGCCTTGCCCAAGCGCAGCGGCGAGGAAACCGTGGTGTTTGAGGCGGCTGATCCTTCAATCTGGGTCAGCGAGCCCCAAACCACGCGGCAGGGTGGCTTGTTGATTTCCGTCACCGAAATGGTTGCGGGTTCGGGGCAACCTTTCGCGCTTGATCGCTCTGGTGTGACGGTCTCGGTGTTGGGGGCGGCGCGGTCGGTTGAGATTTCTGGCTGCCCTGCGCCCTAAAGTCGCGCCCTGAGTGACAGCAAATCCGCCCAGGCCTCACGCTTGGCGGCGGGGTGTTTCAGCAGCCAGCGCGGGCTGAGCATCGGCAAAACCGGGATACTGAAAGCGGTGGACCATTGGCCGCGCAGGCGCTGGATGCCGCTGGTTTGCAAGAGCATCTGACAGGCGGCGTTGCCCATCACCACGATAAATTCCGGGCGGGCAAGCTCGATATGGCGGTGAACAAAGGGCGCAAGCAGGGCCAGTTCCTGCGCCGAAGGGTCGCGATCAAGCGGGGTGGGCCAAGGCAGAACGCTGGTCAGATACAGCGCCTGGGCCGGATCGGGGGTGTCACGCATAAGGCCGATGGCTGCGAACATGCGGTCGAACAAGGTGCCCTCGGGGCCTTGGAAGGGCAGGCCCGCAAGGTCTTCGGCGCGGCGGGGGGCATCACACAGAACCAACACGCGGGCGTTGGCGGTGCCTTGGGCGAAGATGGTATTGCGCGCGCCGCGTTTCAGATCGCAGTGATCAAAGGCCAGCAGGGTTTCGTGCAGCGCTTCAATACTGTTGGCGGCGGCGGCGAGGCGGCTGGCCTCGGCAGCGACATCCATTTGCGGCAGCGAGGTGGGGGCCTTGGTGGCGGGCTTTTCGGCTTTGACGGCCGGAACCGAGGTTTCGGCCTTTTCCGGCAGATCATAGCGATTCAGTGGGGTCTCACCGATGAAATCGGTGACGCCCACCTCGTAATGCCATTCCAGTGCCGCAAGCGCTGCCTGCCAGCCCTCGGCGGATGGATCAAGAATATCTGCGGCGATTCCCATGGTGGCCAAACTAGGCCTTGGCGGCAGATCGGACAACCCGGCTTGTCGGGCGCGTCTGTGCTTTCTATAAGCAGGAAACGCCCGCCGATGGAGAGACCATGACCTTTCGCGCCCGTCACCTTCTTGGCATCGAGCAGCTTAGCCCGCAGGACATCACCACGATCCTTGATCTGGCGGATCGCTATGTCGATCTGAACCGGCGCACCATCAAGCAATCGGATGCGCTGGCGGGGTTGACGCAGATCAACATGTTCTTTGAGAACTCGACCCGCACACAGGCCAGTTTTGAGTTGGCAGGCAAGCGGCTTGGGGCGGATGTGATGAATATGTCGATGGCCTCATCAAGCGTGAAAAAGGGCGAGACGCTGATCGACACCGCGATGACACTGAACGCGATGCACCCCGATTTGCTGGTGGTGCGGCATGGGGCCTCGGGGGCGGTGAACCTGTTGGCCTCCAAGGTGAATTGCGCGGTGCTGAACGCGGGCGACGGTCGGCATGAGCATCCGACGCAGGCGTTGCTGGATGCGCTGACGATCCGGCGGGCCAAGGGGCGGATTCAGCGGCTGACGGTGGCGATTTGCGGCGATATTGCCCACAGCCGGGTGGCGCGCAGCAATCTGATCTTGCTGGGGAAAATGGAGAACCGCTTGCGGTTGATCGCGCCCCCCACCTTGATGCCTGCGGGGGTTGAAGATTTCGGCTGCGAGTTGTTTGACGACATGCGCAAGGGCTTGGAGGGCGCCGATGTGGTGATGATGCTAAGGCTGCAAAAAGAGCGGATGGATGGTGGGTTTATCCCTTCGGAACGCGAATATTATCATCGCTATGGGCTGGATGCGGAAAAGCTGAGCCATGCCAAGCCCGATGCGATTGTGATGCACCCCGGCCCGATGAACCGTGGCGTCGAGATTGATGGCGAATTGGCCGATGACATCAACCGTTCTGTCATTCAAGAGCAGGTTGAAATGGGGGTTGCGGTGCGCATGGCCTGCATGGACCTGCTGGCGCGCAATCTCAAGGCGGAACGTGGGCGAAAGGCGGTGGAAACCTATGTCTAAGATCGAACGCGATACGGTGATGATGGGGGAAACCCCTTTGGTGCCGGGCGAGGTGGTGAAACAGGTGTTTCTGGCCGACAAGGGCATCTATTGGCGCAATCAGGCGATTATGGCGGTGATTGGCGGGATCGGTGCGGCGCTGGTGCTGTTTTTTATGGGCAATGCGCATGTCTGGGTGGGGCCGGTCGCGGCTGTTCTGGCGCTTGGCGCGCGGGCCTATTACCTGCGGTCCGAGGCTTTGGGCGACCGCTGGCGGATGACGGACCGGCGCTTGCTTGGCCCCGGTGGGCGGATCGTGCCGCTGGGCCAGATCGAAGAGGTCAAGACGTTCCTGACCGATGTGATGCTGGTCACGCGCAGTGGCGACAAGCATTTGATGAAGTATTTTGCCGATCCCGCGCTGGTGATTGCAGCGATTGAAAACGCCATCAAGGGCGCGCGATGACGGTGACACTTGCGCCACCTCCGCCGCCTCCGGTTCCGATCCCGCCGGGGTGGGAGGGATTGCTGGACCAAGGCGAGGTGATCTTGTGGCAGGGCCAGCCTTCGGGGCGGGTGCGCTTTGGCTTTGCCGAGATCGGGGCGGCGATTTTTGGGCTGTTCTTTGCCGGATTTGCCCTGTTTTGGATGATCATGGCCTCGATGGCGGGCGGGTTTTTCTGGATGTTTGGCTTGATCCATTTTTCGGTGGGGATCGGAATTATTTTTGCCGGGCCACTGGGCGGGGCTTGGGTGCGAAGGCACAGCTATTACACCCTGACCAACCAGCGCGCATTTATTGCCAAGGATATGCCCTTTGTGGGCCGCAGGCTGGCCAGCTATCCGATTGGCCCCACGAGCGAAGTGTTGTTTGAGGAAGAACGGGATGAGGCGGCGAGCCTGTATTTCGCCAGTGCTGAAAGGCGCAATCGCCGCTCGAATGGGCGTCGCAAGATCGGGTTTGAGCAGATCTCCGAGGGGCGCAAAGTGCTTGGCCTGATGCGCGGATTGCAAAGGCAAGGGCAATGAGCGTGGATTGGCAAGCGCAGTTGGCCCCCGGTGAGCGATTGCTGTGGCAAGGCCGCCCCGACGCCTGGCCGGTGCTGCGCATTGGCCATATCCTGCGGCTGTTGCGCGGGGTCGTGCTGCTGGCGGCGGTGCTTTATATCTTGGTGCGGCTGCGAATGACGGTGCCGCCGCTTTGGGATGTGCGCACGCTGGTGCTGGTGGTGTTTTTCATGTCGGTGCCGCTGGAGATTGCCGCAGATGCGCTGGCGCGGGCGCTGGCACATTATGCGCTGACGGATCGGCGGGCGCTGATCGCCTGGCAAAGGCCCTTGTTCGGGTTGCGCTTGCGCTCCATCCCGATTGGGCCAAATACAGTGGTGGACCATGAGGCCGGGCGGCGCGGCTCGGTGCTGTTTGATGCGCCGGGGTCGCGCTGGGCGGGCCTCTTTGGTGATGCGCCGCGCCCCGGATTTGTGCGGATTGCCGACAGTGGTGCGGTGTTTTCGCTGACTCGCGAGCTACAAAGAGGCAATGCATGATCCCTGATCCCGACCGCAAGCCCACCAAATCCGAGATGCGAACAACAGGCATGGTCGCCACGGCGGTGCTGGTGTTTCTGGCGGTGTTTACGGTGGTTTTTGTGATGATGGCGGGATGAGGATGGCAAAGATGCTTGATATCGGGCTTTTCAAAACTTGCCAGAGCCGGGGTGACAGCCGGCCTAGAATGAGGTTGCTA
This sequence comes from uncultured Cypionkella sp., assembly GCA_965366095.1. Classification (GTDB taxonomy): domain Bacteria; phylum Pseudomonadota; class Alphaproteobacteria; order Rhodobacterales; family Rhodobacteraceae; genus CBDUEF01. The sequence goes on from CBDUEF010000050.1 coordinate 6,462, forward strand.
TGAGCGTTCACTTCACCAATGCCCGACTGATCGATCCCGAGGCAGGCACCGATACCCTAGGGTCGCTGACGGTTGACAATGGGGTGATCGTGGCACTGGACGGCCCCGCGCCCGAGGGGGCCGAGGTTCGCGATTGCGCTGGGGCCTGTCTTGCGCCGGGGATTGTGGATTTTGGGGTCAAGATTGGTGAGCCGGGCGAGCGGCACAAGGAATCTTTCCGCTCGGCGGGGCAGGCGGCGGCGGCGGGGGGGGTGACCACGATTATTGCGCGGCCCGATACCAATCCGGCGATTGATACGCCTGAGGTGCTGGAGTTTGTGACGCGACGGGCTGCGGAATCTGCGGTGCGGATCCATCATATGGCTGCGCTGACCAAGGGGCGCGCGGGGCGCGAGATGGTGGAGATCGGCTTTTTGCTGGATGCCGGGGCGGTGGCGTTTTCCGATTGTGATCATGTGGTTAAAGATACCAAAGTGCTGGGCCGCGCGATGAGCTATGCGCGGTCTTTGGGGGCTTTGGTGATCGGCCATCCGCAAGAGCCGGGGCTGTCGGCGGGGGCTGCGGCGACAAGCGGTAAGTTTGCCTCGCTGCGCGGCTTGCCTGCGGTGTCGTCGATGGCCGAGCGCATCGGGTTGGACCGCGACATCGGCATGGTTGAGATGACCGGCGTGCGCTATCACGCCGATCAGATCACCACGGCGCGCAGCCTTCCGGCGCTGGCGCGGGCCAAGGCGAACGGGTTTGATATCACGGCGGGGGTGTCGAGCCATCATCTGACGCTGAACGAGGTGGACCTGGGCGATTACCGCACGTTTTTCAAATTCACCCCGCCGCTGCGATCCGAGGATGACCGCTTGGCGATGGTGCAGGCGGTGGCGGATGGGGTGATTGATATGATCGGCTCGTTCCACACCCCGGCGGATGAGGAAAGCAAGCGGCTGCCGTTCGAAGAGGCCGAGGCGGGGGCGGTGGGTTTGCAAACGCTGTTGCCTGCCGCGATGCGGCTTTATCATGCGGGGGCGATTGATCTGCCCGGCCTGTTCCGGGCGATGGCGCTGAACCCGGCGCGGCGGTTGGGCCTGCCGCAAGGGCGGCTGGCGGTGGGGGCACCTGCCGATTTGGTGCTGTTCGATCCCGATGCGCCTTTTTTGCTGGATCGCAGCACCTTGGCGTCAAAATCCAAGAACACGCCCTTTGACGGGCAGCGGATGGAGGGTAAGGTGCTGGCAACCTTTGTGGCCGGGGTTCCGGTGTTTCAGGCAGGATGAATGATGCCCCATTTAACGACTGATCCTTCGGTTTTGGCGCTGGTGGCGGCGCTGGCCTATCTGCTTGGCTCGATCCCGTTCGGGCTTGTGATCACCCGCGCGCTGGGGCTGGGCGATTTGCGCAAGATCGGGTCGGGCAATATTGGTGCCACCAATGTGCTGCGAACCGGGAATAAGGGTGCTGCCCTAGCAACCTTGCTGCTGGATGCGGGCAAGGGTGGCATTGCAGTGCTGATTGCGCGCGCCATAGTGGGCGAGGATGCGGCGCAACTGGCGGGATTGGCAGCATTTCTGGGCCATTTGTTCCCGCTGTGGTTGGGGTTCAAAGGCGGTAAAGGCGTGGCGACCTTCCTTGGGATCTTGTTGGCGCTGGCCTGGCCGGTGGGCCTGGCGGCCAGTGCCACCTGGGCCGCGACTGCGGCGATCTCGCGGATATCCTCACTGTCGGCGCTGGTGGCGGCGGCAACGTCCAGCCTTTGGGCCTTTGTCTTTGGTCAGGGGCGGATGATTTTGCTGATCATGGTGCTGACGCTGTTGGTCTATTTGCGCCATTGGGCCAATTTGCAGCGGTTGAAAGCCGGAACCGAACCGAAGATCGGGGCGAAAAAGGTTTGACGGTGGCGGCTTGTGGCGCAAGCGCGGCACAAGCCTTCGGGGCTGCCTAGCGCTGCGACAGTTTTTCCAGCGCTTCTGCCGAGCGTTTGGTATTTTGATAGATGCCAATGCCCATGTAGAGAAATCCGCCGACAAAGACGACGTAAATCGCGCCGAAAATCAGGATCAGCAGACCTGCCAATGGTCCGGGCACGCCGCCTTCGCCGGCCATCCTGCCCGCGCCCATCATGGCGGCACCGGCCCCCAAAAGAACGCCAAGACTCAGCAAAACCACAAATACCGCTACCAGTTTTTCCAGTGAATTGATGAAGAAATCACGCATGATGTCTCTCCTCGGTTGAAACGGGCCAGTACCGGACAGGTATGCCCAAGGAAATGGTAGACCATCGCTTGGGAAGCATGCAACCTTTTCAGATGAGTTTCGAAACGGGCGTCCAAGGTTTCAGAGGCTGGATGCCTCATAAATCCGGCCCAGATCGCCGTTCCATTCGCCCTTATATAGCGCCAGCCAGCGGTCGGCCTGCACCGTTTCTTTGGACAATGAGGCGACCAGCGGGCCAAGATAGCGCTGTTCGTCCAGGCCCCGCGCGGTAAGGCCCGCGTGGGAAAGCCCTACGGCGGCGCGGGCAAGATCGATCAGTTTGACGCCATTCACCTCGGCTTGCAGGGCTTTTTCCGAGGCCGCAATACGCAGGCCTTCGCGGGTTTCCGCGTCCAGCCCTTTGACCAGATCCCAAGCGGCATCCAGGGCGGTCTGGTCATACATCAGGCCAACCCAAAAGGCGGGCAGTGCGTCAATATGGGCCTGATCGCCGCAATCGGCGCCGCGCATCTCGATGTATTTCTTGACGCGGGCCTCGGGGAACACCGTTGTCATATGGTCGGCCCAATCCGAAAGCGTCGGCTTTTCGCCGGGCAGAGCGGGGAGTTTGCCGTTCAGGAAATCGCGGAAGCTCTGGCCCAGGGCATTGATATATTTGCCATCGCGGTAGACGAAATACATCGGCACGTCGAGAACCCAATCGACATAACGCTGAAAGCCCATGCCCTCCTCAAACGCCCAAGGCAGCATGCCGGTGCGCGAATTGTCCAAGCCGCGCCAGATGCGCGAGCGCCAGGATTTATGGCCGTTCAGCTTGCCATCAAAGAACGGCGAGGAGGCGAAAAGCGCCGTGGCCACCGGCTGCAAGGCCAGCGCCACGCGCAGCTTTTTCACCATATCGGCCTCGGAGGCATAATCGAGGTTCACCTGCACGGTGCAGGTGCGATACATCATCTGGGTGCCATGGGTGCCGACGCGGCCCATGTAATCGGTCATCAGCCGGTAGCGACCCTTGGGCATCACCGGCATGGTTTCGTGCGACCATTCCGGGGCGGCACCGATTCCCATGAAGCGCACACCCATCGGATCGGCGATGGAGCGCACCTCATCAAGGTGGTTTTGCAACTCGGCGGCGTTGTCGTGCAGGCTGGCCATCGGCGCGCCCGAAAGTTCAAACTGCCCACCCGGTTCAAGGCTGATATTTGCGCCGTTGCGGGTCATGCCGATGGTGTTGCCGGCCTCTTGCACCGGGGTCCAGCCGTAGCGGGCCTCAAGTGCCGAAAAGATCGCGGAAATCGAGCGATCCCCCGCATAGGGCAGGGGCGCGCGGCTATCGGTCAGCCAGCCGAATTTCTCGTGCTCGGTGCCGATGCGCCAATCGGATGCGGGCTTGTTGCCCGATTCCATATAGGTGGCAAGTTGGGCGAAATCTTCGATAGGGCCGCCGCCGGACTGTGGAATAGACATCGGGCAGCGCCCCTTCTTGAATGGTATCGAGCAAATACTCGTGAAGCGGCGGGGCCGGAGTGTCAAGGCCGCGCGAACGGGTTTACGAAAGCGTCAACCGGTTTGGACCACGCCTTTGCCTGCGCGCCGCCAGATGGTGCGGGTTTCGCCGGCCAATGTCAGCGCGCCGTTGGGGTCGGCGGCAGCGCGGTCGGGGGTGAGGGCGGCCACCAAGGCGCCCGAATCCATGCCGGGCAGGCTGGCAAAGGCATCAAACAACCGCTCGGCCCCGGCGGCATCGACAGGGATCAGCAGGGCCTGGCCATCGGCCTGTTTCAAGCGCCAGAGTTTGCGCCCGCGCAGGGTGAGCAGGCGCAGTTCGACCAGTTCAACAATGCTGACAAAGCCGCCTGAATTGGGGCCAAGATAGCCGATCTGCGCCTCGTCAACCTCAACCACGCCGGGGGCCTCGGTGGGTTGGGCAAAGCGGATGCGCCGCCAAGCCATGACGGCCCAAGCCAGCGAAAGCGCGATCATCACAGTGCCGATGGGGGCCAGCAACAGGCCGCCAAGCCGGATCAGCCAAAGGCCCAAAGCCGCCGGGATCGCTGCCGCAAGCATCTCGCGGTAGCGCAGGGCAAGGGCTGTGACTTCGGGGCGGATCATGCCCAATCGCCCAAGCTTGCCTGCCACAGCGTCAGGGCGGCGACGGCGGCGGTGTCGGCGCGCAGGATGCGAGGGCCGAGGGTGAGGGGGCGCACAAAGGGCAGGGCGCGCAGGCGGGTTTGCTCATCGGCGGAAAAGCCGCCCTCGGGGCCGATCAGGATGGCGGAGGGGGTGCGTTCGGTCAGGCCGGACAGGGCGGGGGTTTGGCCCGCCTGGGCCTCGTCGCACCAGTAAAGGCGGCGCGTGGCGTCCCAACTGGTGAGGAGTTTATCGAGGGGGATCAGGTCGGCCACTTCGGGGACATAGGTGGCGCCGCATTGCTCGGCGGCCTCAAGCGCATGGGCTTGCAGGCGGTCTTGGCGAATGCGTTCGGAATTGGTGTGGCGGGTTTGCGCCGGCAGAATCCGCGCGGCCCCCAGCTCCACCGCCTTTTCAACGATGAAATCGGTGCGGGCCTTTTTGATCGGGGCAAAGATCAGCCACAGATCGGGCGGCAGGCGCAGGGGGGCCGATTGGGTTTGCGCGATCAGCACACCGCCGCGTTTGCCAGTTTCAGCCACTGTGGCCTGCCATTCTCCATCGCGTCCGTTGAACAGCGCCACCGCCGCCCCGCGCCCAAGGCGCATGACGTTGAAAAGATAGTTCGCCTGCGCCTCGGACAAGGCGACGGCTTGCCCTGTGGCCAAGGGCTGATCTACATAGAGCCTGATTTTTGCGTCTGACATGAGACTGACCCTATGACCGAGCCGCAGCGAATGCCAGAGGCCAGCCGCGTTGTCGATGCGCCTGTTGGCAATTGGGTGGACCG
>CBDUEF010000051.1:0-11584 GCA_965366095.1 uncultured Cypionkella sp.
ACGTGGCCAATGCCGTCGGCCCGCTTGCCGCCATTGTTCATGCCGTGCAAGACGGTGGAACTGCTGCAAAAGTCGAAATTCCTTATTGGGTGATGTTGATCGGGGCATTTGGCATCAGCTTTGGACTGCTGCTTTTCGGCCCCAAACTGATCCGCATGGTGGGTCAGGAAATCACCAAGCTCAATCCGATGCGGGCCTATTGCGTCTCACTTTCCGCCGCAATTACCGTCATCGTTGCGTCTTGGCTGGGCCTGCCGGTGTCGTCCACCCATATCGCTGTGGGAGGCGTATTTGGTGTTGGGTTTTACCGCGAATGGCACGCAGAACGCCGGGCGCGGAAATTGAACATTGAAAAAGGCACCCCCGTGCCGCTGGAAGAGCGCCGGCGTCGGAAATTGGTGCGCCGGGCACATTTGATGTCGATCGGAACAGCTTGGGTTGTCACAGTGCCGCTTACTGCCGGTCTTTCGGCCCTGATCTTCCTGCTGCTTGGCCGCTTTGCCTGATCAAACGATCACGTCCTGCGCGGTTTGTTCGCCCACACCGAACACGCGCTTGTAGCGCGCGATCTCATCGGCCGGGCCCATTGCCTTGTTCGGATTGTCCGACAGTTTCACAGTCGGTCGACCCTCCGCGCTGACGGCTTTGCAAACAAGGCTAAAGGGGGCAAGCGCATCATCTTGCACCAAGCCTATGAAATCATTCGTCAACATCGTTCCCCAGCCAAAAGATACGCGCACCCTGCCGGTAAATTGCGCCTGCAATTCCTCGATCTTGTCAACGTCCAACCCATCCGAAAAGATCACCAGCTTTTGCCGCGGATCTTCCCCACGACTTTTCCACCAGCGGATCGCTATTTCCGCTCCTGCCGCCGGATCGCCGGAATCGATCCGAATCCCGGTCCAGCCGGCAAGCCAATCCGGGGCATTGCGCAAAAATCCTTCGGTGCCAAAGGTGTCGGGCAAAATGATCCGTAGATTGCCATCATGCTCTTCTTGCCAATCGGCCAGCACCTGATAGGGCGATTGCGCCAAGTCCGCATCGCTATTTGCCAAAGCCGCATAAACCATCGGCAATTCATGCGCATTGGTCCCGATCGCCTCAACCTCAGACCGCATCGCAATCAGGCAGTTCGAGGTGCCGATGAATTTATCGCCCAGCCCCTCGCGCATAGCCTGCACGGCCCACTCCTGCCAAAGGTAAGAGTGTCGGCGGCGGGTTCCGAAATCGGCAATTTTCAACCCTTCGATGGCGCGCAGCCGTGCAATTTTTTCCCACAGCTTTGTCATGGCGCGGGCATAGAGCACTTGCAATTCGAACCGCCCTTGCTGTTCCAACACCGCACGGCCGCGCAACTCCATCAACACGGCCAAGGCCGGAATTTCCCAAAGCATCACCTCGGGCCAGCGGCCCTCAAACGTCAACTCAAATTGGCCATCGCGTTTTTCCAGATGATAGGCTGGCAAACGCAGCCCTTCGAACCACTCCATGAAATCGGGGCGAAACATCTGGCGCTTGCCATAGAAGGTATTGCCGCGCAGCCAGGTGCTTTCCCCCCTCGTCAACGACAATGACCGCACATGGTCCAATTGCTCCCGCAACTCTCCTTCATCCACCAATTCAGCCAAGCGGATGGATTTGCTGCGATTGATCAGGCTGAAGGTGACAGTCGTGTCTGGCTTGTTTCTGAAAATTGATTGACACATCAATAGCTTGTAGAAATCTGTGTCGATCAATGACCGCACAATCGGATCAATTTTCCATTTGTGGTTCCAAACTCGGGTGGCAATATCGACCATGACGCTCTCCGTTTCATTCCCCAAGCAGACGAATTGCGCGGAGCTTTCCCCCCTGTCTATGGCATTTTATCCCGCGAGGTCAAAACCTTCGCGCAAGGGCTGCGAATTGGCAACGGTTTCAATGACACCGTAAAGGGCAGACCGACTCAGCGGCTTGGTCAGAACTGCATTCATACCGGCGGCCAGGCAACGCTCGGCTTCGTCGGCAGCACTATAGGCAGTCAGGGCCACGATGGGGCAGGCTGGCAGGCCGATCTCGATTTCATAGGCACGAATAAGCCGCGTCGCGTCTTGTCCGTCCATCAGGGGCATCGAGACGTCCATCAAGACCAAATCCGGTGGCGACGCACGATAGGCGCTGACGGCATCCTTGCCGTTGACCACCTCTTGCAGCACCCCTGTCACGGGCGTCAACAGCTTGCGCGCGATCATCATATTGGTTCGATTGTCTTCGGCTATCAAGACCCGGAGCGATGTCTTTGTCGGCAAGGTTGCCTTCATACTAAAGGGTGCGTCGTCGGGATGGCCCATTTCCGTCAAGGGTTCCAAACGAATTTCTGCGCTGAATATTGACCCTTTGCCTTTTTCCGAGATCACCGAAATGTCCCCCCCCATTTCCTGAACCAAGAGCCTGGATATCGTCAATCCCAGCCCAGTCCCGCCAAACTGCCGGGCGATCATTGCATCTTCTTGGGTAAAGCTTTCAAACACCCGATCAATCCGGTCGGCTTCAATGCCAATGCCGGTGTCAGCCACTGAAATTGTGATGGTATCTTTGCCCCCAGCACTGCAGCAGGATTGCGAGATTGTCACCCCGCCCCGCTCGGTAAATTTAAGCGCATTTCCCACCAGATTGAGCACAACCTGACGCAGTCGACCGGCATCTCCCAGGTGGATCGGGTCACGCTTGGGCCTTTCAAATGCCAAGGCCAACCCCTTTTTGCGCGCGGATGGGGATAGCAAATCAACCACCCCCGCGATGCAATCGGCCACCGAAAACGGCTCAGCGACCAAACCAAATTTTCCAGCTTGCAGTTTTGACAGGTCAAGGACGTCATTGATGATGGTTAAAAGCGCCTGCCCGGACTCAATGATTGTGCGAACATAGTCAAACTGCGCTGGATCAAGCTCTGTATCTTCGAGCAGTTCGGCAACTCCGATTACCCCATTCAGCGGGGTGCGGATTTCATGGCTCATCGTCGCAAGGAATGCCGATTTTGCCTGCGCTGCGGATTCGGCTGTTGCACGCGCGGTTGCCAATTCCTTGGCATAGGCCTTTGCAACCGTGATGTCGCGCTCAACCGCAATGAAAAGCTCAGGCGTTCCGTCCTGCCCAAGAATGGGAGTCATCGAAACCTCCATCCAGATCAGGCTTCCAGATTTCGTTCGGTTCTGCAGCTCGACACGGCACGGGGTGCCCGTCGCGCGGGCAAATTGCAATGTCTGCACACCGGTCATCTCTGTATCAGGCCCGTTCAACAGATGGGCGGGGTTTTGGCCGACCGCCTCCTCAAATTGGTAGCCTGTTGTTCTGGTAAACCCTTCGTTCACCCATTCGATCACCCCATCGCGCGACGTGAACACCACGCTGTCATGCGCATGCCTTGCGACCAGAGCCAGCCGTTCCGCCCTTTGAGCAACCCCGGCTAACTCCTGTTTCGAGCTTTCCAGCGCCGCGCGTTCCGCCATCAGAGCCTGTTCGAATTGTATCCGCTCGTGGCGCCCCTGGTCCACCGCCCCAATGAAAAGAGCGGCCACATAGCCCAGAATCAAGACCGTCACGAAAAATATTCCATCAGTCACAGCCACATCCGGCCATTTCAGCAGCAGATCGGCAAAAAGCATCATCAAACCAGTTGTCGCAAACACCAGCAGTCTCAGCAGGCTGCCGATGCGGAAATAGTGCAGCACGAGGCCGGCATTTATGGCGGCTGCCATCAAGAAGATGGCGGCAAAAAATTGCGCCTGTGCAAGCGGGATAAGCCGCCAGCAAAGCGCAACACATGCGGCGATTGTAATGGATTGAAGTAAGGCCGTTGCCTGTGCCAGGCGGATTGCCCCGGGCGGAACCAATCCGTTCGGATTGCGTCGCAAGATGCGGATCAGGGTTCCACAGTCAAGCGCCTCACCTGTAAGCGCCAAGCCTGCCGCAAGCGCCCCCAGTTGCCATGATCCCAGCAGCCACAGCACCAAAGAACCAATCAACGTCATGGATTGTCGCAGCGGCAAGCCTTTGAGGCGGCCCCGCGCATAGCGGACGAACCTCCCTTCAACGCTGTTTCGCGCCGGAACAGCCTTGCGGGCGGCAATCGACGCCAAATGGGTCTCCTCCGTCTTTGGGTCTTTTCTTGCCCTCATTCTTGCCAGGTCACCCCCGCCGCCTTTGCCAGGTTTCGCATCCCTGCCAGACTTCCGTTCAGGTCAATGGCCCGGCAGGCGCTTGCCGATACGGTCACGTCATATCCCAACCGCACCCCATCAAGTGCTGAATATCCAACGCAATAGTCGGTAGCCAATCCGACAAGCGTAAGTTTGGTCACCCCGCGGGACCGAAGGTATCCGTCCAGTCCTGTGGGGGTTTCATGATCGTTTTCAAAAAAGCCTGAATAGCTGTCAATTTCCGGGCGAAACCCTTTTCGAATCACCAGTTGCGCCGGATCTGTGCGCAGGTCGCGGTGAAACTCGGCGCCTTTGCTCCCCTGTATGCAATGCGCCGGCCATAGGGTTTGCGGGCCATATGGCATTTGAACCATACTGAACGGATCAGCGCCCGGATGATTGGCGGCAAAAGAGCTATGATTTGCGGGGTGCCAATCCTGAGTCAGAACCACCACCGGAAAATCGGCGATCAAGGCATTCACGATCGGCAAAATATCGTTCCCGCCAGCAACCGCCAGCGCGCCGCCGGGGCAAAAGTCGTTTTGAATGTCGATAACGATCAAGGCTTCTGTGGTCGGGCGCATGGCGAAACTCCTTATGAACCATGCCTTGATCGGTAAGCGGACCCCGAAACCGGGTCAACACTCATGGGTGAAACGGTGCCAATTGGCCTGAGACAGCCTGACATCTTGCCCAGGGCGCAACATCGCAGTAAACCGCCTCCATGATCATCATCGCCGCACTCTATCATTTCACCCGCTTTCCCGATCCGGCCGCCCTCAGCGCCCCGCTTTTGGCGGTTTGCCATGCGGGCGGTGTCAAAGGCTCACTTCTTCTCGCGCCCGAAGGCATCAACGGCACCATCGCAGGCCCGCGTGAAGGAATTGATAACGTGCTGAGGCATATTCGCGCCTTGCCGGGGTGCGAAGGATTTGAATGGAAAGAGGCACAGGCCGACAAGTTGCCGTTTGGCCATATGAAGGTGAAGCTAAAGCGGGAAATCGTCACCATGGGCCAACCCGATGTTGATCCTTTGGCCCGCGTTGGCTCTTATATTGTGCCACAAGATTGGAACGCGCTGATCTCTGATCCTGACGTGGCCCTGATCGACACCCGCAACGATTACGAGGTTAACATCGGCACCTTTCGCGGTGCGGTTGATCCTGTCACCAAATCCTTTCGTGATTTCCCAGCCTGGTGGGAGGCCCATAAAGACGATTACAAAGGCAAGCGGATCGCGATGTTCTGCACCGGCGGTATTCGTTGCGAGAAATCAACGAATTTCCTGCTCGGTCAGGGTGTTAACGAGGTTTACCACCTCAAGGGCGGCATCCTTAAATATCTTGAAGAGGTCCCGAAAGAGGAATCGCTTTGGGATGGCGAATGCTATGTTTTTGACAAGCGCGTATCGGTAGGGCATGGCCTTGTGCCCGGCGATTATGACAGCTGCCACGCCTGCCGGAGGCCGATTTCCCCAGAGGATAAACTGCGCCCCGAATTTGTGCGGGGATGCCAATGCCACCACTGCATAGGCGAGTATTCCGAACAGGACCGCGCCCGCTTCCGCGAGCGCCAACGGCAGCTTGACTTGGCCGCAGGCAGGGCCAGGGCCGCGCAAGTGGCCTAGCGCAGCCGTTTTTCCGTTGCTGCGTCAAAGGCCATAATATTCACCGGATCAAACCCGACCCCAACCTGACTGCCACGCGCAACGCTCACATCGCCCTTATCCTCGATCACCAGCTTTTCACCACTTTCCGCCGTCAGGTGAATGAAGGAAACCCCGCCCAGCGCTTCGGTCATTTCAACCCGATGCGTGGTCCCCGACAGATCAAGCGTCAGATGCTGCGGACGGAGCCCCAAAGTAACCGGCGCGCCCCTTGAAGGCAGACCGCAAGCCAAGGTGACAGGCCCGCCAAGGCCCTGACAATGAGCCTTGCCCCCGCCCTCTGCCGTCGCAGTCACGAAATTCATCGCCGGTGATCCGATAAACCCGGCCACAAACTTGTTGTCAGGGTTGCGATACAATTCCAGCGGCGCGCCCACTTGCTCGATCCGCCCGGCCCGCAACACCACGATTTTGTCGGCCAGTGTCATCGCCTCAACCTGATCATGGGTCACATAGATCATTGTGGCGCCAATCTCGCGGTGCAGACGCGCGATTTCCACCCGCATTTCCACCCGCAATTCTGCATCAAGGTTGGACAACGGCTCGTCGAACAAGAACACCTGTGGCCCGCGCACGATGGCCCGACCAATCGCCACCCGTTGGCGCTGCCCGCCCGACAAGGCCTTGGGCTTGCGGGTCAAATAATCATCAAGTTTCAGGATCCGGCTGGCCTCTGTCACCTTGGCCGCGACTTCGGCCTTGGGATGGCCGGTCATTTTCAGCCCGAATCCCATATTCTCGGCAACCGTCATATGCGGATAAAGCGCGTAGGTCTGAAACACCATCGCCACCCCGCGCTCGGACGGATCAACCTGTGTTACATCCCGATCCCCGATTTTCATCGTGCCTTCGGTGGTTTCCTCTAACCCCGCGACCATCCGCAAAAGGGTGGATTTCCCGCAACCCGATGGCCCGACAAAAACGCAAAACTCGCCATCTTCCACCTTCAGATCAACGCCGTGAACAACCTGAACATCGCCGTAACGCTTGACGACCTTGTTCAATGTAACTTCCGCCATTCCCGTTTCCCCTTGATTAACGCTGTTCGGGAAAGCGCCAGCTTTCCGAAGCAATTCCGATATGTGCTGCCGTTTCTTTGACCGTCGCCGCCAGCCCCTCAAGCGCGGTAAGCGATGAGCGCACCGTGGTCGACGTGACCGATACCGCCCCCAAAACCTTGCCTGAACGCGCAAGGATCGGCACCGCGATGCAGATGATGCCCGGCTCATGTTCTTCGCGGTCAAAGGCATGCCCGCAGTGGCGAATCACCTCCAGCTCGGCGCGCAGGCGCTCGGGGCTGTCCAATGTGTTTGGCATAAAGCTGTGAAAGGATTGCCGCGCCATGACGCCTTGCAACGTGGCTTCATCCAAAAATGCCATCATCGCCTTGCCAACGCCGGTGCAATAGGCCGGGCCCACTTTTCCGGCCGACGAAAACATCTCGACAGGTCGTGTGGCGTTGCGTTTGTCGACGTAAAGCACCTGCCCCATGTCCATTTGCGCCAGATGAACCGTCTCTCCGGTTTTTGCAGCCAATTCATCGACATAGGGCCGTGCAATCGGTGCAAGCGAGCTTTGCGCCCAGGCCACATGGGCCAACCGAACCAGCCGCACGCCCAGGGAATAGGTGCCGGTTTCAGCATCCAGGGTCAGCATCCCTTGATTGGTCAGGGTCTGCAAAAAGCGGTAAAGCGTGGCCTTGGGATAGGCACTTTGCACCAGCAAATCACTGAACCGAACCGGGCGGCCAAAGCCTGCGACGGTGTCCAGCACATCCAGCGCCTTGCCGACCGTGCCGTCTGAATGCCCCTCGTTGCCCATCGCTGTTCCTGAATCGACTCTGTTGACAGCCTTAACATTACGCAGCATAGTTTTCAATATTCAAGACTAAGTTTCAAATATTGGAACCAAAGGGAGGAAACCATGGTCCAACTGAAGAGGGGCGCACTTGCGCTCGTGGCGGGTCTGATGATGTCAGGCTCTGCCTTCGCCGAGCAGCGTGTGCTGAAATACAACGCTGACTATGACGCTGGCCCGCTTGCAGGCATGCAGGCTCTGATCGCTGATTTCGAAGCTGCCAACCCCGACATCAAAGTCGAGCTGAACAACTTCGATCACGAGGGCTACAAAACCGCCATCCGCAACTTTCTGACCACCGATTCGCCCGATCTGGCGAACTGGTATGCAGGCAACCGCATGGCCCCCTTCGTGAAGGCCGGGCAATTCATGGATGTCACCGACGTGTGGCAGGCCAATGGTCTGGATGACGCGCTGGCCTCGGCCAAGGCCTCGATGACCATTGACGGCAAGCAATGGGGCGTTCCCTACACCTATTACCAGTGGGGCATCTATTTCAACCGCGACGCCTACAAGGCGGCAGGGGTAGAAGAGCCAAAAACCTGGCAGGATTTCCTCGACAACTGCCCGAAATTCCAAGCTGCTGGCATTGATTGCGTCACCACCGGCACGTCGGCCCTATGGCCCGGAGCAGGCATTTTCGATTATCTTGATCTGCGCGTGAACGGTTATGAATTCCACATGGATCTGACCGCCGGCAAGATCGCCTGGACCGATGACCGCGTGAAAGCCGTCTTTGCCGAATGGGCCAAATTCCAGCCCTATATCACCGCGAACCACGCAGCGATTGATTGGCAGGATGCGGCGGCGCTGATGGTTCAGGGCAAGGCTGCGAATTATGTCATGGGCAACTTTGCCGTTGACGTGTTCAAAAAAGGCGGCATGACCAACGACACCCTTGGGTTCATGGTCTTCCCGGAAATCACCGCTGGCGTGCCTCGGGCTGAAGAGGCTCCGACCGACACCATCCACATTCCGGCCGGTGCCAAAAACGTCGACGATGCCAAGAAATTCCTGGCTTTCGTTGCCTCGGCTGATGCCCAGACCAAGCTGAATACCGCGATCGGCCAATTGCCCACGAACAAGAACTCGACCGTGGGCGACGATCCCTTCCTTCAGGCGGGTTTCAAATCGCTGTCCTCGGCCTATGCTTTGGCGCAGTTCTTTGACCGTGACGCTCCGGCGGAAATGGCCAAGGCTGGCATGGAAGGTTTCCAGGAATTCATGGTTCACCCGGACCGTCTGGACGCCATTCTTGAGCGGCTCGAAAAAGTGCGCGCCAACGCCTACAAGTAACCTGATTGCGGGCGCCCAACCACAGGCGCCCGCCTTCATTTTCCTGCATCAGACCTTCGGAGGCCCCCATGTCCGCCTATTGGAAAACCAATCAGCGCAAACTGGCGCCCTGGCTGTTTCTGGCCCCCGGCATGGCGATGTTTTTACTTTACGTGCTGATCCCGATCTTTCAATCCATGTGGCTGTCATTCTACGATTGGGACGGTCTGGGTGCCAAAACCTGGGTCGGCGCCGCCAATTATGTCGAGTTGATGGATGACGACAACTTCTACACCTCGCTGAAAAACAACGTGATCTGGCTGGCGCTCTATATGTTTGCGGTCCCGGCGGGCCTGTTCATTGCGATCTTTCTGAACCAAACCGTGCGCGGCATCCGCATCTATAAATCGCTGTTCTTCTTTCCCTTCGTGATCAGTCAAGTCGTTGTCGGCCTGATGTTTGCATGGTTTTACGCCCCCAACTTCGGCCTTTTCTACAAGCTGACCGAATGGACGTTCGGCCAAGGCGTCGCGGTGTTGGCGGATGAGCGTTTTGTCACTTACGGCATCATCGTCGCCGGGCTTTGGCCGCAGATTGCCTATGTGATGATCCTCTATCTGACAGGTCTAAACAATGTCGCCCCCGATCAGATCGAAGCGGCGCGGCTGGACGGGGCCAAGGGCTGGAAAATGCTGTGGTATGTGATCCTGCCACAGCTTCGCCCCGCCACCTTTATCGCCGTGGTGGTCACCGTCATCGGCGCGTTGCGCAGTTTCGATCTGGTTTCCATCATGACCAACGGCGGCCCCTATGGGTCCAGCCGGGTGCTATCCTACTACATGTATGAAAAGGCGCTGTCGGAATATGGCTATCGGATGGGCTATGGTGCCGCGATTGCCGTGGTGTTGTTCGCCATCATGATGGTCTTCATTTCGGGCTTCATCTGGAAGATGTGGCGCGACGAGACCGAGCGATAAGATGACCGTTACCCTCAAAGCGCGCACCGCCCGGATCGCCAGCCCTTTGCCCGGCGCGGATCTGACAGACCCTTGGGGCGGCGGCCATGATGCCTGGAAGGTCGGCGGCAAGATGTTCGCCTGCATCGGAGCGATTACACCCGGCGTTTCGGTAAAATGCGCTGATGTCGAGACCGCCACCATGCTGATCGAGGCTGGCGTCGCCCAGCGCGCCCGTTATTTCCACCGCTCTTGGGTCACCTTGCCGGAAACCGTGTCCGACGATGATCTGAGCCACCGTATCCTTGCCTCCTATCGCCTGATCCGCGCGGGCCTTCCAGCCGCCACCCGCAAATCCCTTCCCGAACCAGTGGAGAGCTGAGCCATGTTTCCAAGACCCATCCAGCAAACCTCTCGGCTCACCCAAAACCTTTACAAAATCGCTCTGCCCGTCGCCCTGATCTTCTGGCTTTTCCCGCTGTTGGGCGTGGCCATCACCTCTGTGCGCCCGGCCTCTGATCTGGCGCAGGGCAATTACTTCGGTATGCCCAGCTATATCGCCTTTGAAAACTATGCCGACGTGTTCCGCAATTCCGATATTGGCCGCTATATCCTGAATTCGTTCAGGCTGACGATCCCCGTCGTGATCGGCGCGGTGGCCTTGTCAACGATGACCGGCTTTGCGCTGGGCGTTTACAAATTCCGCTCGAACCTGCTGGTATTTTTTCTGTTCGTCGCCGGCAATTTCGTGCCCTTTCAAATCCTGATGGTTCCGGTTCGTGACCTGACCTATCAAATGGGCCTGATCAATACCACCACCGGCCTCGCCCTCTTTCACATCGCCTTTCAGACCGGATTTTGCACCCTTTTCATGCGCAATTTCATCAAGGCGCTGCCGTTCGAGTTGATCGAGGCCGCACGGGTCGAGGGCGTCTCCGAGGTGCGCATATTCTGGTATATCGTGTTGCCCCTGATGCGCCCGGCCATTGCTGCGCTGTCGGTGTTGATCTTCACCTTCATCTGGAACGATTATTTCTGGGCCACCGTGCTGACCACCAGCCGCGAGGCGCAGCCGATCACCGCTGGCCTCAACTCGCTGAATGGCCAGTGGATCGCCGCTTGGCATCTGGTTTCCGCTGGCTCGATCATCGCCGCCATGCCCCCCGTTCTGATGTTCTTCCTGATGCAAAAGCACTTCATCGCGGGCCTCACCATGGGGGCGGTAAAGTGAAAACCTGGCGCATTGATACAACGGCGCAAACCATCGCGCTGGCGTCCTCTGGTGGCATCCCCGAGGTGATCCACTGGGGCCCGCGTCTGCCCGATGGCGAAGACCTTGCCCAACTCGCGCTGTCGACCGTCCAAGACGTGACCGGCGGCATGATCGACGCCGTTCCCGCCCTGTCGCTCACCCCCGAAGCTGGCCGCGCCTTCCAAGGCCAACCCGGTCTCCTTCTGTCCGAGGCCGATGGCACCCCCCTTCTGCCCGCCTTCACCTTCGCCAGCGACCGCCACTATAACGGCGCGCTGCATCTGATCAGTCAGGCCAATGGCCTCACCCTCACCCATATCCTCACCCCGCGTGAAACCGGCGTGATCACCTTGCAAACCGTGCTGGACGCCACGCGCCCGATCCGCCTGCACTGGCTCGC
>CBDUEF010000052.1:0-11559 GCA_965366095.1 uncultured Cypionkella sp.
GGAATGGGGCGTGCCGCAGGATTTAACCCGCGCCAAGGCCTGATCACGCCAAAAGCAAAATCTGCACATCGGCCACATTGGTGCCGGTTGGCCCGCAGGTCAGCAGATCGCCCGCCTGTCGAAGCGCTGCATTGCTGTCATTATTGGCCAAGAGCGCCTCGGCCGTGTCGCCGATCCGCGCCCAGGTGCCCGCATCGACCAGCCCGCCCGCATCATCGGTTGGGCCATCACGGCCATCGGTGCCGCCCGACAAAAACACCCAATCGCCCGCTGGCATCGCCTTGGCCACCCGCAGCGCCAACTCCTGATTGCGCCCACCAAGACCGTTGCCACGCAGGGTAACCTCGGTCTCGCCACCAAAGATCAGGGCAGTGGGACGTGCGTGAGGTTCGCTTGCAGCGCGGATGATTTCTTGGGCCGCGTCCGCCACATCGCCGGTCAGATGATCACTGATGATGCGCGCGTTGAAGCCCGCTGTTTTGGCGGCGCGTTCCATCGCTTCAAGGCTTTTGCGGTTGGAACCGATCAGATGGTTTTCTGCGGCGGGCAAGGAGGCAGGCGAAGAATGCTGCGCAGCAATTGCGGTTTGGATCGACAGAGGGAGCTGGGTCCAAAGCCCGCGCTGTTGCAGCAATTGCTGCGCCTGAGCCGAAGTCCCCACCGGGGCAACGGTGGGCCCCGAGGCGATCACGCGCAGGTCATCACCGATCACATCCGACAGGATATAGGCCCGCACCGGCGCCGGTGCCGCCAGCCGCAACATGCCGCCGCCTTTCAGGCTAGAGACCTGTTGTCGCACAAGATTCATCTCGTTTATGGAGAGACCCCCTGCCAAAAGCACCCGGTTCAGCGCCTGTTTGTCGGCAAGGCTGACTCCCTGAACCGGGGCGGGCAACAGGGCGGAGCCACCACCCGACACCAGCACCACGACCCGATCTTCAGCCGTTGCGCTGCGCAGCATTTCTGTCACCGCGTGCCCTGCCGCCTCGCCGCGCGCATCGGGAACCGGGTGGCCAGAGGCCAGCACCCGCGCCCCCGAAACCGGGCGGGCGTTCTCGTCATTGGTGATCACGATTGCTGCATCTGCGGGGTGCAGCATCAAGAAGGCTTCGGTCATCGCCACAGCGGCTTTGCCCAAAGCCACAAGCAACAGCCGCCCTTGCGGGGCAGCTATTGGATGGGCATGGAGGGCCGCGCGCAGGGCATCGCCGGGATCTGCAGCGCGGCAAGCCACAGCGAAAATCTCCTTGGCAACATCGCGCATCGCGGCCCTGTGCATGGTTTAAGCCCCCGCGATCTGGCGGGCCTTGGCCACCAGCACCTCGGCCTGACGGATCGAGGCATAGTCGATCAGGCGACCGTCCAACGACACCGCGCCCTTGCCGTCAGCCGCCGCCTGCTCCATTGCCGCGATGATCCGCTGGGCCTTGGTCACCTCGGCCGCAGAGGGGGTCATCACCTCATTGGCGAGCGCGATCTGGCTGGGGTGAATCGCCCATTTGCCCTCACAGCCCAGCACCGCCGCCCGTTTTGCCGCCGCGCGATAGCCATCAGGATCGTTGAAATCGCCAAACGGGCCATCGACCGGGCGCAAGCCATTGGCGCGCGCTGCAACCACCATCCGCGCCAGCGCATAGTGCCACATATCGCCCCAATGCACGGCGCGCGAGCCATCTTCCAGCTTGTCGGTCAGCACCGAATAATCCGGGTTCACGCCGCCGATAATCGTGGTGCGCGCACGGGTCGAGGCTGCATAATCGGCCACGCCGAAATGCAGGCTCTCGTTGCGCTTTGACGCCCCTGCGATCTCGGTGATGTTCTGCATCCCAAGCGCGGTCTCAATAATATGCTCGAAGCCGATGCGCTTTTTGTAGCCCTTGGCATCCTCGATCTGGGTGACCATCATATCGACCGCATAAACGTCGGCTGCGGTGCCAACTTTGGGGATCATGATCAGGTCAAGCCGCCCGCCCGCCTGCTCGACCACATCGACAACATCGCGGTACATGTAGTGCGTATCCAGCCCGTTGATTCGCAACGACATGGTTTTCTTGCCCCAGTCGATCTCGTTCAACGCCTTGATAATGTTCTTGCGCGCCTGGGCTTTATCATCAGGAGCGACCGCATCTTCAAGGTCTAGAAAGATCACATCGGCATCAGATTGCGCTGCTTTTTCAAACATTTGCGGGGCAGAGCCCGGAACGGCCAATTCGCTGCGGTTCAGGCGGGCGGGGGCTTGGGTGATGACGTGAAAGCTCATTGGGCGATCCTCTTGGACAGGGTGAAACTGCCCTAGTTTGGGAGGAAAGAATACGCGCAATGTCAAGAAAATAATTTTCCCGACAGTATGCATTCGCATGCAGGCCCTAGCGCGACTGGTAGAAAAACGCGATGGCCTGCGTGCGGTTCGAGACGCCCAATTTTTCGTAAAGGTTGGTCAGATGGAACTTGACGGTGTTCTCGGAAATCTCCAGCTGCCGCGCCAATTCCTTGTTGGTCTTGCCCAGCGACAGCGCGTCCAGGAGCGCCTTTTCGCGGCGGGTCAATTGCTGGATCGGGTCAAGCTGCAACTCGCGCAGATCGAGAAACGGGAACACCATCTGGCCTGCGTGAACGGCCAGGCAGGTCTCGATCAACCGCTCGACCGTGGTGCGCCGATCGACGAAACCGGCGGCGCCCGCCTGCATCGCCCGCTTGGCCGCATCGCCGCGCGGATCCTCGCCGTAAACGATCAGGCGCGGGGCGTTTTCCTGATCGCGCAAAATCTCGATCAGCTTTTGCCCGCCGATCATCGGCACCGCCCAATCAATCACCCCAACCGAAACCGGCACCCGCATCACCGCGCCCAAAAAGCCCTCGGCGGTGGCGGAAGTGGTTACCAAAGAGAATCGGGCGTCGCGGTTGAACACTTCGGACATTGCCGACAGAACCAGCGGATTTCCCTCGGCTATGGCCAAGGGAATGGGCGGTTTTGGTGTCTGGTCTGGTGTCATTCCTGTCGCTTTCGCTTGAAACCTACCCATCTTGGTAGGGGTTAATCCGGTATACAGCCGCATACTCGCCTAAACGTGTAGGAATTTTCCTATCCGAAAGGAAGTCAAAAAGCAGGAGTAAGGGAGGTTGCACCCACACGCAAGAAAATTTCATTCTAGGCAAATAGATTTTCCGAATGTGACCCAGCCATAGGTGCCGCCATGACCCAGATCCCCGCCCAGCTTACCATCCCCAACACTTTGGCCGCTGGCCCCGGCCCCGGCAATACCGATGCCCGCGTGTTGGAGCGGTTTATGGCCGCAGGCATTGCCGACCACATGCAGCCCGACGTTTTGCGCGGCATGGTCGAGTGCAAGGAAATGTTGCGCGATGTTTGGGGCACCAAGAACACCCACACGTTCGGCGTGGCAGGCACCGGGTGGAGCGGCCTTGATTGCCTGCTTTCGGCCATCCTGCCGGGCGACAAGGTGGTTGCTTTCGTCAACGGCACGTTTTCGGGCATCGACGGGCTGACCATCCGCTTTAAGGCCTCAACCCGCGAAGAGTTGGCCGCCAATCCGATGGACCCAAAACCGGCCTCGGTCACCATCATCACCGTGCCGCATGGGCAATCGGTGGACGGCGCAACCGTTGCGGCGGCGCTGGCACAGCATAAGCCGAAATGGGCCTTCATGGCGCATTGGGAAACGGGATCGGGTCGGACCAACGATCTGCGTGGCTTTTCCGATGCCTGTGAGGCGCATGGCGCGATGGGGATGGTGGACGCCGTTTCCTCGCTGGGCGTTGCCGATTTCTCGATTGATGATTTCCCCGGCGTGGTTGGCTGGGCCTCATGCCCGCAAAAGGGCGTGATGTGCCTGCCGCTGACCTATGCGCCAGTCAGTTTTTCCGATCGTTACATTGCCGAAATCCGCCGCACCGGCGTTGCCACCTTTGTGCATCACCCGATTTTGGAGGCCCGGCATTGGGGGATCATCGACGGCAAGGATACCGCCGCTGGCACC
Organism: uncultured Cypionkella sp.; assembly: GCA_965366095.1. GTDB lineage: Bacteria > Pseudomonadota > Alphaproteobacteria > Rhodobacterales > Rhodobacteraceae > CBDUEF01. The sequence continues at coordinate 3,999 of CBDUEF010000052.1, forward strand.
TATCACCGCACCCATTCGGGCTATGCCGTCTCGGCCTTTCATGAGGCGTTGCGGATCAATCTGCAAATCGGCCGCAGCCAACGCGCCGCCGATTATGCCTTCCATGAGGCCGCTTTGCGCAAGGCCGTCACCGCGATGGGCTGCACGGTTACCTCGGATATGACCAGCCTTGTGGTGCTGAACCTGCCCGGCGCTTTGGCGGGTCGCGAAAAGGAATTGGTGCAGGGCTGCCGTGCTGCGGGCTTTGGCATCTGGCCAACGCTTTCTGAACCCGTGCAAATCCGCATCGGCATCCTGAACCTGCTGAATATGGCCACGATCACCGATATCGTTACCCGGTTTGCGGCGGCGATGGAGGCGATGGGGGCCAAGATTGACCACAAAGCAATCACCCAAGTGCTTGACACCCATTACAAATCAGCCCTCGCGGCCTGACATTTTCCGGGGAGGAAAGATATGGACATCCACGAATATCAGGCCAAGGAAATCCTTGCCAATTTTGGGGTCGCGGTGCCGCAAGGCGCGTTGGCCTATAGCCCGGAACAGGCGGCCTATCGCGCCCGTGAATTGGGCGGCAACCGCTGGATCGTGAAAGCGCAGGTCCATGCCGGGGGCCGAGGCAAGGCGGGCGGCGTCAAGCTGTGCAATTCCGAGCATGAGATCCATGACGCGACCGAGTCGATGTTTGGCCGCAAGCTGGTCACGCATCAGACCGGCCCCGAGGGCAAGGGCATCTACCGCGTTTACGTTGAGGCCGCCGTGCCGTTCGAGCGCGAGATTTATCTCGGCTTTGTGCTCGACCGCACCACGCAGCGGGTGATGGTTGTGGCCTCGTCCGAGGGCGGGATGGAGATCGAGGAAATCTCGTCCAACCGCCCCGACAGCATCGTGCGCACGACAGTTGATCCGGCAGTAGGCCTACAGGATTTTCAGGCCCGTGAGATCGCGTTTTCGCTGGGGATCGAACCGGCGCTAACGCAGCAAATGGTGCGCACGCTGCAAGGCTGCTACCGCGCCTTTACCGAGCTTGATGCCACGATGGTGGAAATCAACCCGCTGGTGATCACCTCGGACAATCGCATCATGGCGTTAGACGCCAAGATGACCTTTGATACCAACGCCCTGTTCCGTCACCCCCGCGTGGCCGAATTGCGTGACAAAAGCCAGGAAGACCCGCGCGAATCCCGCGCTGCGGATCGGGGCCTCGCCTATATCGGCCTGACCGGGAACATCGGCTGCATCGTGAACGGCGCGGGCCTTGCAATGGCCACGATGGACACGATCAAACTTGCGGGCGGCGAGCCTGCGAATTTTCTCGATATCGGCGGCGGCGCCACGCCCGAGCGGGTGGCCAAGGCGTTCCGCGTCGTGATGTCGGATGCCAATGTGCAGGCGGTTCTGGTCAACATTTTTGCCGGTATCAACCGCTGCGATTGGGTGGCCGAAGGCGTGGTGCAGGCGTTGCGGGCCAATCCGGTGAATGTGCCGGTGATCGTGCGGCTGGCGGGCACCAATGTCGAAGAGGGGCAGAAAATCCTTGCCGCCTCGGGCCTGCCGATCATCCGCGCCAATTCCCTGATGGAGGCGGCAGAGCGTGCCGTCACCGCCTGGAGAAACGACGTATCCCAAGCCAGCAAATTGAGGGCGATCTGATGAGCATTTTTCTTGACCGCAACTCGCGCGTAATCGTTCAGGGCATCACTGGCCGTATGGCGCAATTTCACGCACGCGAAATGGTGGACTATGGCACCAATGTCGTGGGCGGCGTGGTGCCCGGCAAGGGCGGCGAAACTTCGCTGGGCCTGCCGGTGTTCAACACGGTGAAAGAGGCGGTTGCCGCCACTGGCGCCGATACCAGCCTGGTGTTCGTGCCCCCGCCCTTTGCCGCCGACAGCATCATGGAGGCCGCCGACGCCGGTATCCGCTATTGTGTGTCAATCACCGACGGCATCCCAGCGCAGGACATGATCCGGGTGAAGCGCTATATGATGCGCTATCCCAAAGAGCGGCGCATGGTGCTGACCGGCCCGAATTGCGCGGGCACCATCTCGCCCGGCAAGGCGATGCTGGGGATCATGCCGGGGCATATCTATCTGCCGGGGCGCGTGGGTATTGTCGGCCGTTCCGGCACGCTGGGCTATGAGGCGGCGCAGCAGTTGAAAGACCTCGGCATCGGCATTTCCACCTCGGTGGGTATCGGCGGCGATCCGATCAACGGTTCCTCCTTCCGCGACATCATGGAGCGGTTCGAGGCCGATGACGAAACCGATGTGATCTGCCTGATCGGCGAGATCGGTGGCCCGCAAGAGGCCGAAGCGGCGGCGGCGATTGGCAAAACCATCACCAAGCCGGTGGTCGCCTATATCGCGGGCCTTACCGCGCCCAAGGGCCGCACGATGGGCCATGCGGGGGCGATTATCTCGGCCTTTGGCGAATCCGCCTCGGAAAAGGTGGAAATTCTCTCGGCGGCAGGCGTGACGGTGGCCGAGAATCCTTCGGTGATCGGCCAGTGCATTGCCCGCGTGTTGAAAGCGGCCTGACAGGAGTTTGGACCAATGGCGAAGCCCCGCATCCTTGTGACTCGCCGTTGGCCCGAAAAGGTCGAGGCCAAACTTGCCGAACGCTTTGATCTTACGCTGAATACCGGCGATCAGCCGCTTTCGGCCGAGGCGTTTCGGGGGGCGATGGCGGAGTATGACGCCATCTTGCCCACTGTCACCGATAAATTGCCCGAGGCGGTGTTTGAACGCTCGCCTCGGGTGAAAATCCTTGCCAATTACGGCGTGGGTTTTGCTCATATTGATACGAAGGCCGCGATGTCGCGGCAGATCGTGGTCACCAACACCCCCGACGTTCTGTCAGATTGCACCGCCGATCTGGCGATGACGCTTTTGCTGATGGTCGCCCGCCGCGCGGGCGAAGGTGAGCGTGAATTGCGCGAGGGGCGTTGGTCTGGCTGGCGGCCCACCCATATGATCGGCACGCGGGTGTCTGGGGCAACGCTGGGGATCATCGGTTTTGGCCGGATCGGGCAGGCGATGGCAAGGCGCGCGCATTTCGGTTTTGGCATGAAAATCCTGGTGCAGAACCGCTCTGCCGTTGATCCGGCGGTGCTGGCGCAATTTGGCGCGGTGCAGGTGGCCGATATCGAAACCCTGCTGCCCGACTGTGATTTTGTCTCGCTGCATTGCCCTGGAGGGGCCAGCAACCGCCACCTGATCAACGCCCGCCGGCTTGATCTGATGCGCCCCGGCGCGTTTTTGATCAACACCGCGCGCGGTGAGGTGGTCGATGAATACGCCCTTGCCCGCGCCCTGTGGTTCAACACCATCGGCGGCGCCGGGCTGGATGTGTTCGAACGCGAACCTACGATTCCGCAAGAACTGCGCGATGCCGACAATCTGGTGATGTTGCCACATCTGGGCAGCGCCACCGCCGAAACCCGTGAGGCCATGGGCCTGCGGGTATATGACAATCTGGTGGATTATTTCGAGGGCCGCGCTCCGCGCGACAGGGTGGCGTGATGGGCACGATGATGGACCCAATTCAGCCCGAAGCCCGCGACCTGCGCGACGAATTGCTGGGGCTGTGGCAAAACGTGCTGTCCCGCCGCGCGCCGGGGCTGTTGCCGCTGTTGCAACCGGGCGCGACCAGATTGCCAGACGAGGCCCAGCGCGGGCCGTTTTTGCAGGCGGTGAACATCCGCTTTCAATTGCAGCGCATCGCCGAGGAAAACGCCGATATGCGCGAACGCCGCCGGATCGAGGCCCAGCTTGGCCCCGAGGCGGTTGAGGGCAGTTTTGCCAAGGCCTTGGCCCAACACAAGGGCGGCAAACTGGTGGCCCCCAGCGTTGGCCCCACCCTGACCGCGCATCCGACCGAGGCCAAACGCGTGACGGTGCTGGAAATCCACCGCCGCATCTATCGCCATCTGGTCACCCTTGAAACCGCGCGCTGGACGCCGCGCGAGCGGGCGGCGATCCTGACCGATATCGAATCCGAGATTGATCTGTTGTGGCTGACCGGCGAGTTGCGGCTGGAACGCCCCACTCCGATTGACGAGATCGAATGGGGCTTGCAATTCTTTCGTGACAGTATTTTCGACGCCACCGCCCAAGTTGTTGATCGCTATAGCGAAACGGTTGGGTCAGAGGATGTCACCCCCTGCATCCGCTTCCATTCCTGGATCGGCGGCGACCGCGACGGCAACCCCAATGTCACGGTGGCGGTCACACGTGAGGCCTTGCAGCGCAACCGCGCGGCGGCCTTGGCCCATTACAAACGCGCGTTGACCGTAGCGGCGCAACGGCTGAGCATTACCATAAGGCTGGCGCCGCTGCCCCGGCAAATTGCCGATGAGATCGCCGCTTTGGTGGAGCGTTCAGGTATTGGCGACGAGTTGACTCGTCGCCATCCGGGTGAAGTCTTCCGGCAGGCATTGTCGGCCATCAAGGCCCGGCTGGAGGCGAACAGCTATGACCGCCCCGAGGCTTTGGCCGTCGACCTGAAGCTTTTGGAGGCCGCGCTTGCGGCGATGGGGGCGGATGCCTTGGCGCAGCGCCATATTCGCCCGTTGCGCCATCAGGTCGAGGTGTTCGGCTTCCGCACCGTCACGCTTGATATCCGGCAAAACTCTACCGTCACCACCCGTGTGATTGCCGAAATTTGGGGCCAGGCCGCACCGGAATGGGGAACTGCCGACTGGTCCACCCGCTTGCGTCGCGAATTGGGACAGGCCGAGTTGCCTTCGCCAGATCGCAGCTCCCTGTCGGATGAGGCGCGCGAACTCCTCGCCCTTTACGATCTGATCGACGCCGCCCATCACAGCGACGATCCGCAATCGGTTGGGCCCTTCATCCTGTCGATGACCCGCTCGGCCGATGATCTTTTGGGCGTGTATCTTTTGGCCCGCTATGCCGGTTTTGCTGGCGAGCGGATTGATCTCACGGTCGTCCCGCTGTTCGAAACCATCCCCGATTTGCGCGCCGCTGAAAAGATCCTGCAACAGGTGCTGGATCACCCCGTTGCCCGCCGCAGCCTGCGCAATGCGTCGGGCAATCTTGAGGTGATGCTGGGCTATTCCGACAGCAACAAGGACGGCGGGTTTCTCTGCTCAACTTGGGAGCTTGCCAAGGCGCAACGACGCATCGCGCAGGCGTTGCAGCCCTATGATTTGCGTCCCGCCTTCTTTCACGGGCGCGGTGGCTCGGTCAGCCGGGGCGGCGCGCCAACCGGGCGCGCGATTGCAGCGCAACCCGAGGGCACCATCGGCAGCCGGTTGCGCCTGACCGAACAGGGCGAGGTTGCCTCGTTGCGCTATGCCAACCGCGGCACGGCGGCGGCACATCTGGAACTTTTGGTCTCGGCCACGCTGGAGCAATCGCTGAAAACCATGCGTCCGGTTGCCGATCCCGAACAGGAAAACGCGCTTGAGGCGCTGTCGGGCATCTCGCAAACCGCCTATCGCGCGCTTTTGGCGACACCCGGATTTCTCGATTACTTCCACGAGGCCAGCCCGGTTGAAGAACTGGCAATGCTGCGGATCGGCTCGCGCCCGGCGCGGCGCTTTGGCGCGCGCGGGTTTGAGGATTTGCGCGCGATCCCTTGGGTGTTTGCCTGGTCGCAAAACCGCCATCTGCTGACCGGCTGGTATGGTTTTGGCGCAGCGGTGCAGTCTTTCGTGCAGGTGCGGGGCGCGGGCGGGCTGGCGCTGTTGCAGCAGATGTTTGAGCAACATGCGATGTTTCGGCTGGTGGTGGATGAGGTGGAAAAAACCCTGATGCTGGCCGATATGGACATCGCCGCGCGTTATGCCGCTCTGGTGCAGGACCCGGCCACGCGGGAGCGGGTCTTGTCCAAGATCCGGGCGGAACACGCAGTCAGTTGCACAGCCATCGGGCAATTGAACGGTGGCACAGGTTTGGGCCAGCGCTTTCCCCGCGCAACAGCCGCCCTTGGCCGCACCCGCGCCGATCTTGATCGCAGCCATTCGCTGCAAATCGACCTCTTGCGCAGCCAGCGCAGCGGCAATGCTACGCAAAGCGAATCGCTGTTGATGCAAACGATGACCTGCATCGCGGCAGGCTTGGGCTGGACCGGCTAAAGCCCTAAACCCGCGCAATAAAACAGGGGCCAAGGATGATCCTTGGCCCCTGTCTTTTGGCGTCCTGTATCAGATGTCGATGGTGTTCTCATGCTCCCAGCGCGAGAAATGCGACACAAAGCTGTCCCATTCCTGACGCTTGAGCTTGAGGTAGGCCGTCGAGAAGCCTTCGCCCATCATGGCCCGCAGCGTTGTATCGGCCTCATAGGCGCGCAATGCGTCAAGCAGGTTCAAGGGCAGCTTTGGCCCGCCTTCGATCAGGTGGCCCTCGGTATACATGTTGACGTCCGACCGCTTGCCCGGATCGGCCTTGGTGCGCACTCCGTCCAAGCCTGCCGCCAAGATCACGGCATTCAGAAGGTAGGGGTTCACTGCGCCATCGGGCAGGCGAAGTTCAAAGCGGCCGGGGCCGGGGACGCGCACCATATGGGTGCGGTTGTTGCCGGTCCAGGTCAGCGAGTTCGGTGCCCAGGTTGATCCCGAAGAGGTGCGCGGTGCGTTGATGCGTTTATAGCTGTTCACCGTGGGGTTACAGATCGCCGCCAGCGCCGAGCCGTGCTTCATGATGCCGCCAAGGAAATGGTGGCCCTGTTGCGACAGCCCCAACTCATTGGTTTTATCGGCAAAAGCATTGGTCTTGCCATCATTCGACCAGACCGAGATATGCGCGTGCAGCCCGTTGCCGGTAAGCCCTTGAAACGGCTTGGGCATGAAAGTGGCGCGCATGCCATGCTTTTCGGCCACCGATTTCAGCATGAATTTGAAGAACGACAGCTTGTCCGAGGTGGCCAAAACGTCGTCATATTTCCAATTCATCTCGAACTGGCCCGTCGCATCTTCGTGGTCGCTTTGATAGGGCTCCCAGCCCAATCCGTGCATGTAATCGCTGACTTCGGCGATCACGTCATACATGCGCATGATGGCCTGTTGATCGTAACAGGGCTTTTTCGCCGTATCCAATTCATCGGCCATCTTGGTGCCGCAAGGGGCAAGCAGGAAGAACTCGGGCTCGACCCCGGTTTTCACCCGCAGGCCGTCTTTGGCGCATTCATCTACCAGGCGGCGCAGCACATTGCGTGGGGCCTGATCAACCGGCTGGCCCAGCATCACCGGATTTGCGGCAACCCAGGCCACTTCGGGTTTCCACGGCAGTTGGATGATCGCCGAAGGGTCTGGCACGGCCATCATATCGGGATGCGCTGCCGTCAGATCCAACCAGGTGGCAAAACCGGCAAAGCCGGCTCCATCATCTTCCATATCATCAATCATTGTTGCTGGAACCAGCTTTGCCCGCTGGCTTCCGAACAGATCGGTGTAGGAAATCATAAAGAACTTAACGCCATTTTCCTTGGCATATGCCGCCAATTTGTTGGCCATGTTGAAAAACTCCCTGATGTGCTTTGTTTTTGGCCCGGCCGCGCACGGCCGGGAAATAGGCTGTTGCCGTTCTGGCCTTAG
>CBDUEF010000053.1:0-11460 GCA_965366095.1 uncultured Cypionkella sp.
GAAAAGACCGGGCCTGCAGGGCCCCTTGCTCATCTTGAACAAGGCCGGATCAATGAGGGAGGATTGAAGGTTGACGTTGCAGGCTTCAACCTGGGGGGATGGCGACTGCCGCTGTGTTGGGTCTTAGCAGCGGCAGTGAGGCTAGCCCTCATAACCTATTGATTCATAGTGATTATGCTCAATTTCTCTTTTAGGGTGGACAATAACCTTGTGTCCGAATGGACAAAAACCCGCATAATGGACATTATTTCACGGGTCCTTCACTTAGCCACATTTGGAATGTCCGCATGAGCCACAGGTCATACAACCCTCGACCATGCGCATTTGGAAGCCTCCGCAGCTGGGACAAGATTTTCCGCGCGGGCCGCCAATTGCCACCACTTCGGACTTGGGATCGGATTTCAACCCCATCCCCTCGCCCTCGATAAAGCCGATTGAAACCAGATGACGCTCGATCACCCCGCCAATCGCGGCCAAAATTGAGGGGATATATTGCCCCTGCATCCAAGCCCCGCCGCGCGGATCAAACACCGCTTTCAACTCTTCCACCACGAAAGAGATATCCCCGCCCCGCCGGAAGACCGCCGAAATCATCCGCGTCAGCGCCACCGTCCAGGCGAAATGCTCCATGTTTTTCGAGTTGATGAACACCTCGAAAGGGCGGCGATGCCCCGCGATCACCACATCATTGATCGTGATGTAAAGCGCATGTTCCGACCCCGGCCATTTCACCTTATAGGTCTGCCCCTCCAGCGCCGCCGGGCGGTCCAAGGGTTCCGAAAGATAGACAACTTCGGCATCGCGCATCTGGGCAGGTGCCTCGGCGGGCACCTTCTCGGACGCCTCGGATACCGTCAGAACCGAGCCTGTCACATCATTCGGCCGATAGGTCGTGCAGCCTTTGCAGCCCTGATCCCAAGCCGCCATATAGACCTGCTGGAAATCGTCAAAGCTGATATCCTCGGGGCAGTTGATGGTCTTGGAAATCGACGAATCCACCCATTTCTGCGCCGCCGCCTGCATCCGCACATGATCCATCGGCGGCAGGGTTTGCGCGTTCACAAAATACTCCGGCAAGGCGCGATCACCATGCATCTCGCGCCAGAGCCGCACGGCGTAATCAACCACTTCTTCTTCGCTGCGCGAGCCATCCTTTTGCAGCACCTTGCGGGTATAGGCATAGGCAAATACCGGCTCGATCCCCGAACTCACATTCCCCGCATATAAGGAAATCGTCCCCGTCGGCGCGATAGAGGTTAGCAAAGCATTGCGGATGCCATGCTTGGCAACCGCATCGCGCACATCCGTGTCCATTTGCATCATATTGCCCGAGGCGAGATAACCCTTCGCCTCGAACAGCGGGAACGCCCCCTTTTCCTGCGCCAGATCGACCGACGCGAGATAGGACGCCCGCGCAATCGCCTTCATCCAAGCCTCGGTCTGCTTGGCCGCCGCTTCCGAGCCATAGCGCAGCCCTAGCATCAGCAAAGCATCCGCGAGCCCGGTGACGCCCAAACCGATGCGGCGTTTTGCCTTGGCCTCTGCCGCCTGTTCGGGCAGCGGAAAGCGGCTGGCATCAACCACATTGTCCATCATCCGCACGGCCAGCCGCACAAGATTGTCCAGCGCCACCGGGTCCAGAGAGGCTTTGGCCGAAAACGCCCCTGTCACCAAGGTCGGCAAGTTGATGCTGCCCAGCAAACAGGCCCCATAGGGCGGCAAAGGCTGCTCGCCGCAAGGGTTCGTGGCCGCAATCGTCTCACAATAATTCAGGTTGTTCGCCGCATTGATCCGGTCGATGAAAATCACACCGGGTTCCGCAAAATCATAAGTATTGCGCATGATCCGCGCCCAAAGATCGCGCGCTTGCAGGGTTTTGTAAACTTTGCCGCCAAAGACCAGCTCCCAAGGCCCATCCGCCTTGACCGCCGCCATGAAAGGATCGGTGATCAGCACCGACAAGTTGAACATCCGCAACCGTGCAGGGTCCTTCTTGGCCTCGATAAACGCCTCAACATCCGGATGATCGCAGCGCATGGTCGCCATCATGGCACCCCTGCGCGAGCCCGCCGACATGATCGTGCGGCACATTGCATCCCACACATCCATGAACGACAGCGGCCCCGAGGCATCGGCGGCCACGCCCTTCACCTCGGCCCCACGAGGCCGGATCGTGCTGAAATCATAGCCGATTCCGCCGCCCTGCTGCATGGTCAAGGCGGCCTCTTTCAGCCCGTCAAAAATCCCGCCCATATCATCGGGCACGGTGCCCATGACAAAACAGTTGAACAAGGTCACCGTGCGGCCAGTGCCTGCGCCAGCCGCAATCCGCCCTGCTGGCAGGAACTTAAACCCCTCTAGCGCGCCATAAAACTGCTCTTCCCAATGGGTTGGGTCTTTCTCCACCTCGGCCAAAGCACGGGCCACCCGCCGCCAGCTATCCTCGACGGTGCCGTCAATCGCCGTGCCATCCTGCGCCTTGAGACGGTATTTCATATCCCAAATCTGTTCGGCAATAGGGGCGGCAAAGCGCGTCATCGGCGGAGTCCTTTGGGCTGGGTCGTAACGAAGAAGCGTTACGATACGCGCAAGAACCTGTGCGGGCAAGTCTTGAGGCCACTAGATTTCGTCCTATGATACCAAAGCAACACTGGGGGATTCGTGGCGCATCTGAACATCATAAAACTCTGTGTTGGCGCCGAGTCGGTCGAGGACTTGCTGGCTTGGCACGAAAGTCATCACGGCGTCTGGACCGCTGGCACCACCGAACATATCACCCGCATGTGGCCCAAACGGGAAGCCGAATTGCTCAACGGCGGCTCGCTCTATTGGGTGATCAAGGGCGTGGTGCAGGCCCGCCAAAGGCTCCTTGGGCTGGAGGAACGACGCGGGGCGGATGGGATTTTGCGCTGCGCTTTGGTTCTCGATGCCGAGGTGGTCCGCACCCAAGCAGCCCAACGGCGACCGTTTCAAGGCTGGCGCTATCTTGATCCGGCAGAAAGCCCGCGCGATTTGCCTAAGGGCAGGTCGCGCGACGATGTGCTGCCAGCGGGGCTTGCTCTGGCGCTGGCAGAAATTGGTTTGCGCTAAGCGTCAGTAATTGTTCGGATTTCCAGAAATAATGGTGCCAGTCCCCTCGGCCCCGCCCTCGCCCATCCAGATCATTTGGGCGCCGTCGATCTCGACACCCCAACAGGTTTCGGGATCTTCACCATAGATGAAGCACATCTGATCGCCTTTGACGGCCCAGCTTCCGTTATAGTCCTTGGCCAGGATCGCGCCATCGTTTCGGTAAAACTCGGTAAAGTCGCCCGAGGCCAACAAGCTGCCCTGAACCGTATTTCCCGAAATCGCCGCCTTGATCTCAGCACCGCTGGCCAGAGCCGCTGCTAAGGACAAGCTAGGCAAGCAAAAGGCAGCAAGAGCCATAGCGAAAAGGGCGCGCATGAGATCCTCCAATGGTGACGACGTCGCAAGCTTCTCCGAAATCTACCGCTGGTCAAGTCAGCTTAACATACCCTATTCAAGACCACCCAGCGATTTCAGCCCCAAACGCTCTTGTATCTGCGCCAATATCGGCTGCGCGACCGTCCAATCGGCCCCAAGGGCTGCGTAAAGCGTGGCCTCGCTTTGGTGGATCAAGCCATCGGAGAGAATTTTCAGATGGTTCGCCCGCAGGGTTTCGCCCGATGAGGTGATATCGGCAATGGCCTCGGCGGTCAGGTTCTTGACCGTGCCTTCGGTCGCGCCCTGGCTGTCGACCAATTGGTAATCGGCAATGCCGTTTTCAGTCAGGAACTCGCGCACAAGCCTATGATATTTCGTAGCAATCCGCAGACGAAAGCCTTGGGCAGCCCGAAAGGCCGAGGCCGCGGCATCCAGATCGTCAAGGCTGTCGACGTCGATCCAGACGCAGGGCACCGCGATCACCAGATCGGCATGGCCAAAGCCCAGGCGCGCCCATTCGGTGACCTGCAACGACCAATCCGCCAGTTTGTCGCGCACAAGGTCGGACCCTGTCACCCCCAGATGGATGCGCCCGGCGGCCAGCTCTCGCACGATTTCACCGGCGGAAAGCATAACGATTTCAACGCCCTCCACACCGTCAACCGCACCCGAATATTCGCGCTCTGCCCCATTCAGCCGCATCGCCATGCCATGCGCGCCGAACCAGTCAAAGGTTTTCTCCATCAGACGGCCTTTGGACGGCACCCCAATTTTCAGCATCCCTTGCCCCCTGAAAGCTGTGCGACAAGGCCGGGCCGGATCACCCCGCCCACCGCCGGGATCGAGCGCCCCTGCCCCAAAACCGCCGTCAGCGCATCATAGCGCCCGCCGCTGGCAATCGCGGGAAGACTGTCAGGCCCATGAAAACTAAAGACAAATCCGTCGTAGTACTCCATTGATGTCCGCCCTAGAGACGCCTCGAACGGCAGGGTATCGGTGGCAATCCCGCGCGCCTGCAACGCCTCAAGCCGCGCGGCAAAGCGATCCACCGCCGGGGCAATCGCGGGCAGCATCGGAGTAATCCCGCGCAGATGCGCCAAGGCCGCGTTTGAAGGGGCCTGTAAGGACAGCAGATCGTAGAGCAGCGCGGCCTCGGTCGCCTTGATCGGTGCAGCCTGTGCATCTTCGATCAGGGCGCGCGAACGGGCGGCAATATCTTCAGGCGCGCGCAGGCCGATAAAGCTGCCCGCTTGGGCCATCAGCGCCTCGGGCGAGCCTTGGGAAAGCCGCTGCAAAAGTTGCACCCGTGCGGCCGGAACCGCTGCCCGGCCAGAGAAGCGATCAAGCAAAGCGCGGAAGCGTTTGGGCCGCCAGATGTGGTGCAAAAGCGTGGCCTTGCGCCGCGCCGTGGTGTCCAGCCCCCGAACCGCCGCCATCAGTATCCCGATATCGCCAGTGACAGCCCGCAGGCCAAGCCCTTGCAGAAGCTGGTAAAACAGCGCGAACACCTCGGCATCTGCGGCTTCGGGAGCGGTGCGATCGAACACCTCGAAACCCACCTGCAGATACTCGCGCGCGCGGTTGCCAAGGTGTTCCTGCTTGCGGAAAACCTCGCCCTTATAGCAATAGCGCGCGGGGTCGGCGCCATGCGCCATATGCGCCTGCACCACCGGAACCGTGAAATCGGGGCGCAGCATCAACTCGCCTTGAAGCGGGTCTGCGGTGATGTAAGCGCGGGCGCGGATATCCTCGCCGTAAAGATCAAGCAGGGTTTCGGCGGGCAGCAAGAGGTCGCAATCGACGGGCAGCGCGCCCGCTGCCTGAAAGGCCTGAAACAGCCGCTCGGCCTCTTGTTGGGCGTTCATTGCGCCAGCATCCGTTGCACCGCCGCGACCAGATCGGCGCGGGGAACCTCAACCTGCGCGGGGCGGTCTTTCCATTCTTCCAGCGTTGCATTCTCGGCAATCTTGGCGCCAAGGATCAGGTCTTTGAGGATCACCGTTCCCGCTTCCGCCTCGTTCCCGCCTTGGATCACAGCGATGGGGCTTTGGCGTTTATCGGCGTATTTCAATTGGTTACCGAATTGCTTGGGGTTGCCAAGATACATCTCGGCCCGGATACCGGCACGGCGCAACTCTCCCACCATCGCCATGTAATCGCCCATCCGGTCACGGTCCATCACGGTGACAACCACGGGGCCTGCGGCCTGCGCGGCGCTGCGCCCCTTGGCGCGAAGAGCGGCCAGCAGGCGATCCACCCCGATGGAAACCCCCGTCGCCGGCACCGCTTGCCCGGTAAAGCGCTTGACCAGATCATCATAACGCCCCCCGCCCGCCACCGAGCCAAACTGCCGCTTGCGGCCCTTTTCATCAAGGATTTCAAAGGTGAGTTCGGCTTCATAGACGGGGCCGGTGTAGTAGCCGAGGCCACGAACGACGGAGGGGTCGATACGGATGCGATCAGCGAGGTATCCTTGAACGGAAAGAAGTTCCTCAATTTCTTCAAGCTCTTCAATACCTTGCAATCCTATAGCACTTCCTCGAACCAGTTCACGAAGGTAATCGCAATTCATTTGGTTGTAGGCCGTAAGAACCGATATCGACGCTTCTCTGCTATTCAGTTTCGAAATGTTAGATAGAACATTCCAAGCAGCATTTGTTTGGCCTCCCGCCGATTTTGCTGCAGACTTGGAAAGCGCAGTTTCAATAGCTCCTGTCGCGCCGACAAACGCCATAACTGTTTGGATCTGCTCTTCCGCCAACCCCGCGCCCTTAGTGAAGTCGCCGGACTCGTCCTTTCGACCAGTCCCGAGCAGGGCGCGAACACCCTCAACTCCCAACCGATCCATCTTGTCGATGGCCCGGAGAACAATCCCCCGCTCGGCGGAAAAGCGTTCTGGATCAGTGGGATCGAGGACGCCCGCCACCTCCATCACCCCGTTCAGCACCTTGCGGTTGTTCACCTTCACCACATAGTCGCCGCGCTCGATCCCGACTGCCTCCAAAGCATCGGCCAGCATGGCGCAAATCTCGGCATCGGCGGCGACCGAGGCCGAGCCTACCGTATCCGCATCACATTGATAAAATTGACGAAAACGCCCCGGTCCCGGCTTTTCATTGCGCCACACCGGGCCAAAAGCATAGCGCCGATAGGGCGAGGGCAGGTCGTTTCGGAACTGGGCCGCGACGCGGGCCAGGGGGGCGGTCAGATCATAGCGCAGAGCCAGCCAATCGGCGTCTTCGTCCTGCCACCCAAACACGCCTTCATTCGGGCGGTCCACATCTGGCAGGAATTTCCCAAGTGCCTCAACGGTTTCCACCGCCGAGGTCTCCAGCGGATCAAAGCCATAGCGGTGATAAACGGAGGTGATCGCGTCCAGCATGGCTTTGCGCTCGATCACCTCGGCACCGAAATAATCGCGGAACCCCTTGGGGGTTTCGGCGCGGGGGCGGCGGGTGGGTTTATCCTGTGCCATGCTGGTTCAGCCTTCGCTTTTGCTCGGGCTTCCTCTATCGGATGGGGGGGCGGGCGGCAAGCGTTTGGGCGTATGCGGGACGTATGCGCCGCATATGCGGGGCATATGCGTTGCGTGATGATAGATTTCGGGGGGCGGGATGGCGGAAATTGAGGCTTTGGAGGAGCGGATCGCACATCTGATCCGCGCGGTTGAGGACCTCTCGGATGTGGTGGCGCGGCAGGGGCGCGATCTCGACCGCTTGTTGCGGTTGACCCAGCTTTTGGCCGAACGCGAAGCCGAGCGCGAGAGCGACGGGACCGGCGGCATTCCGCTGGCCGATCAAAAGCCGCCGCATTGGTGAGGGCAGCTTTGGTGGCCAAGGAAGCAAGGGGGCTGTCTGCCCCCTTGGCAGATTTGCCAGGCGGCAAATCCGCTGACCCCCGAGGAATATTTAGACGATGAGGATGCAAATTTTAGACAAATTTTAAGGGATAGCTGGGATGCGGGTTTTGGTGGCGCTGGCGGTGTTGATGCTGCCCTATGGGCTGGCGGTTGGGTCTGACGCCGTAGCGCTGGTGGTGCTGGGGTTGATCGTCTTGCCAAGGTTGATCGCGACGCGCCTGCCCGGTTGGGCCGATGCTTTGCGGGTGGGTCTGTGCTTGCTGGCGGCAGGGGTGGCGCTGCATTGGCGCTTGGGGATCGGCGCTGGCGAGATGCTGCGGATGGCTCAAAAGGAGGTGCTGCCCTATGCCGGGTTGGGCGCGCTGGGGTGGTGGCTTGTGACCGGGGCCGACCGGAGTTTCGGCTTTGGCCAGGGCGAGGGGCGCAAGGCCTTGGTGATGGCAAGCTCATTGGCGTTGCTCTTGGCGTTTCTGACCTATCAGCCGATAGGGCAGCCGGGCTTTGCCGTGGTTTTGGGTTTTGCCACCCTGGCGGCCGCGACCCACCTGGCCCTGATGCTGGTGGCGGGCCGCGCACCCAACTGCGCTGCGCCGATCTGGACCATCTGGCTGGTTGAAGCGATCGGATATGCCACCTTGGTGATGCTGATCGCGGTGATCCGGCCCGAGGCCCCGAGGGGTTGGCTGATCACGGCGGCGCTGACGATCACCGGGATGTTCTTGATGCATGCGCCCTTCAGCCGGGGGTTTCGCCGCCGCTGACCGCTTGCTGCGCCCTTGACCCCAAGCGCTCTTGGCCGAAGGCCCGCGCGCGTCAGCGCTTTTAGGCTTGCGCCGCAGGCGCGCTATGAGATCAGGGCAAGAGCCGCCGGATCAGACCTCTTCCACCAGCACCACGCCTTGCATCGCTTTGATCGCGCCCTTGATCTGGGCGTTCACCGGATAGGGATCGGGCAGGATCAAATCAATCTCGCGGCCCTGCTCATCGGGCACGCAGAGGATAATCCGCGCGCGGTTGCGTCCTTCAACGCGGGCCAGCAGAGTGGCGATGGAACTGGCCGCCTCGGGCCGGTTCAAATGGATCCGCAGATCTTGGGCCCCGGCCTGATCGGCGACCTGATCAATCGGCTGGGCGGCGCGGGCCAAGAGTTTCAGCGTCTCGCCCTCCAGCGTCGCCTCGACCGTAAGCACCACGTTCTTGCCTGGTTCCAGATGATCGCGGGCGGCCTCCAGCGTGTCGGAAAACACCGTCACCTCGTAAAGCCCGGTCGGGTCCGACAGTTGCACGAAGGCAAAGCGGTTGCCCTTGGCCGATTTCTTTTCCTGTTTCGACGACACCGAGCCGGCGAGTTTGGCCACCAGCGGGCCACGTTCGGCCATGGCGGTGATCTCGGTCAGGGTTTTCACATCGCGGCGCTTTAGCGCGGGCATGTAATCATCGAGCGGATGGCCCGAAAGGTAAAAACCGATGGCTTGATGTTCGTGCGTTAGGCGTTCAATGGGCAGCCAATCGTCGCGGTAAGGCAGGCGTGGCTCGGGGATATCAGCCCCGGTCTCGCCAAACAGGCTGACCTGATTTGAGGATTTCGCCTCATGGATCGCGGCGGAATAGGCGACCAGCGCGTCCAGCCCTTCGAACACCCGCGCGCGGTTGGGCTCCAGCGCATCAAACGCCCCGGCGCGGGCGAGCATTTCCATCGGGCGTTTGCCGACGCGTTTAAGGTCAGCGCGGCGGGCGAGATCGTAAAGGCTGGCGAAAGCGGTATCGCCGCGCGCCTCGGTGATCAGCTTCATCGCCTCAAGCCCGACGCCTTTCAGCGCGCCCAGCGCATAGACGACAGCGCCATCGCGCACGGTAAAGGTCGCAAGCGAGGCGTTGACGCAGGGGGCGACGGTTTTGATGCCCAGCTTGTCAACCTCGCGTTTATAGACGGCGAGTTTGTCGGTCAGGTGAATGTCGCAGTTCATCACCCCGGCCATGAACTCGACCGGGTAATTCGCCTTGAGATAGGCGGTTTGATAGCTGACCACCGCATAGGCGGCGGCGTGGGATTTGTTGAAGCCGTAGTTGGCGAATTTCTCCAAGAGGTCAAAGACTTCACCAGCCTTTTCTTTCGGCACATTATGGGTTTTCGCAGCGCCTTCGACGAATTTGGGCCGTTCCTTGGCCATCTCGGCGGCGATTTTCTTGCCCATGGCGCGGCGCAACAGGTCGGCACCGCCAAGGCTATAGCCCGCCATGACCTGCGCGATCTGCATCACCTGTTCCTGGTAAACGATGATGCCTTGGGTTTCGGCAAGGATATGGTCGATGGTGGGGTGGATGGATTCGAGATCGCGAAGGCCGTTTTTCACCTCGCAATAGGTCGGGATATTCTCCATCGGGCCGGGGCGGTAAAGTGCCACCAGTGCCACGATATCCTCGATGCAGGTGGGTTTCATGCGGCGCAGGGCGTCCATCATGCCCGAGGATTCCACCTGAAAGACCGCAACGGTTTTGGCGCTGGCGTACAGATCATAGCTGGGTTTGTCATCCAGCGGGATCAGCGAGATATCCAGATCGACGCCGCGCAGGCGGAGAAGATCGAGTGCGGATTGGATCACCGTCAGGGTTTTCAGGCCGAGAAAGTCGAACTTCACCAAGCCCGCCGCTTCGACCCATTTCATGTTGAACTGGGTGGCGGGCATGTCGGATTTCGGGTCTTGGTAGAGCGGCACCAATTCGTCCAAGGGCCGGTCGCCGATCACCACACCGGCGGCATGGGTGGAGGCGTTGCGATAGAGGCCCTCAAGTTGCGCGCCGTAATTCAGCAGGCGGGCGACGACCTCTTCCTTTGCGGCTTCGCGCAGGCGGGGTTCATCGGCGAGGGCCTTGGTGATGCTGACGGGTTTCACACCCTCAACGGGGATCATTTTCGACAGCCGGTCAACTTGGCCGTAGGGCATTTGCAAAACCCGGCCCACATCGCGCACCGCCGCTTTGGACAGCAGCGCGCCGAAGGTGATGATCTGGCCCACCTTGTCGCGGCCGTATTTGGCCTGAACGTAACGGATCACCTCTTCGCGGCGGTCCATGCAAAAGTCGATGTCGAAATCGGGCATCGAGACGCGTTCGGGGTTGAGGAACCGCTCGAACAGCAGGGCATAGCGCAGGGGGTCAAGGTCGGTGATCGTCAGCGCATAGGCCACCAGCGATCCGGCCCCCGAGCCTCGGCCCGGACCGACGGGGATGCCCTGATCCTTGGCCCATTTGATGAAATCGGCCACGATCAGGAAATAGCCCGGAAAGCCCATTTTCTCGATGATGCCCAGTTCGAAATCGAGCCGCGCTTGGTAGTCTTCGGGCGTCACAGCATGGGGGATCACGGCAAGACGGGCTTGCAGGCCGGCATTGGCGGCGCGGCGCAATTCGTTCACCTCGTCATCGGCGAATTTCGGCAGGATCGGCGCGCGTTTATAGGCGCCAAAGGCGCAGCGGTGGGCGATCTCTACCGTGTTCTCCAGCGCCTCGGGGAGATCGGCGAAGAGGGTTGCCATCTCAGACTCGGATTTGAAATAATGCTGCGGCGTCAAGCGCCTGCGGGGCTGTTGCTGATCGACGTAAGCCCCTTGCGAGATGCAGATCAGGGCATCATGCGCCTCATACATCGAGGATTTGGGGAAATAGACGTCATTGGTCGCCACCAGCGGCAGTTCCATATCATAGGCAAGCTCGATCAACCCGCGCTCGGAATTGGATTCGTTCTCGGGCAAAGCGCCACCCGGCCCCGGATGGCGTTGCAATTCGACATAGAGGCGGTTGGGGAAGGCGGCGGCCAGACGCGCCGCCAGTGCGCGGGCCTTGGCCTCCTGCCCGGCCTGAAAGAACCGGCCCAAAGGCCCATCCGGGCCGCCGGTCAGACAGATCAGGCCCTTGGAATGGGCGCAGAGTTCATCAACCGTTACCTGCGTGAGCGCGCCGCCCTTGTCGATATAAAGGCACGAGTTCAGCTTCATCAGGTTCATATACCCGGCCTCGTTCTGCGCCAGCAGAACCACCGGGGCGGGAAGGCGGATTTTCTCGCCCTGCCCTGCCGGATCATGGGCAAGGCTGATCTGACAGCCGATGATCGGTTGCAGGCCCGCATCCTTGGCCAGCACCGAAAATTCCAATGC
>CBDUEF010000054.1:0-11431 GCA_965366095.1 uncultured Cypionkella sp.
CCGCCAGCGTCAATTCCCCCGGGGACGGCGTCAGGATTGCATCGCACACCGATCCGGTCGCCCGCAAATCCCGCTCTGCCCGCCCCGAAATAAGCGAACGCGCCATATCATCAAACCCCTCGGGTTCTGCCGTCCGCACCGTCAGCAAGGGCGCCTCGGCCTCCAGCGCCAGCGCGATCCCCGATGACAACCCGCCCCCACCGCAACAGGTGATCACCGTCGCCTCACCCAGCCCCCGCGCCTGTTCCGCGATCTCCAGCCCGCAGGTGCCTTGACCCGCGATCACCTCGGCATCGTCAAAGGGCTTGATCAGATGCAGCCCGCGCGCCCGCGCCACCTCGGCCCCAATCGCATCGCGGTCATCGCGGCCTCGATCATAGAGGACCACCTCGGCCCCATAAGCGCGGGTGTTGGCGATCTTCACCGCTGGCGCATCCGAGGGCATCACGATCACACACTCCAGCCCATGCGAGCGCGCCGCCAGTGCTACGCCTTGGGCGTGATTGCCCGAGGAATAGGCGATCACCCCCGGCGTGCCCGAAGGCAGCGCCGACACCGCCGACCAGCCGCCGCGAAACTTGAAACTGCCGGTCCATTGCAAACACTCGGCCTTCACAAACACCCGCCGCCCGGCGATCTGATCAAGCAAGGGCGCGTTCAACAGTGGCGTCACACGCACATGGCCTTGTAGCCGCCGCGCCGCCGCCCGGATCATCGCAATCGAGGTCATGGTGCCCCCAAGGCGGTCAGGAAAGCGCCCATCGCCGCCACAGACTCTGGCTCATCTAGAAACGGCACATGGGCGCGGTTGGCGACTGTAGAGGCGATAAGGCCCGGGTGGAGGCGGGTCATCTCGGCCATGGTTTCCACCGTCAGCAGATCGGAAAACGCGCCGCGCAACACCGCCACGGGCAGCCCCTCCAGCGCCTCAAACAGCGGCCAAAGATCGGGCGCAGGGCCGGATTGCGCCTGCAACTCCGCCGCCTCGCGCAGGCGCGGATCATAGCGCAGGTCCAGCCCATCGGCGGCCTCAAACCACCAGCGGGCAACGTGCGGGCGCCACTGTTCGGGCGTGACGCCGGGAAAACTTGCGCTATAAATCGCGGCCATGCCCTGGGCTGCGGCGTCCAGCGTCGGGAATTTCGGCCGCTTGCCGAGATAGTCCATGATCCGCGAAAGCCCGGTCGGATCAATCACCGGGCCGATATCGTTCAGCATCACCCCCAACAGCCGCGGCTTCACAATCGCCGCCAGCACCATCGCGATCAGCCCGCCGCGCGAGGTGCCAAGGATCGCAAAGCGCTCGATCCCCAGATGATCCATCAACGCCAGCGCATCCGCCGCCTCTTGCGCCACCGAATAGGTTGCGAAATCCTCGGCATAGCCCGAGGCTCCCCGCCCGCGACTGTCCAACCGGATCACCCGGCAGCGCGGCAAAAGCACCGGCAGCGCAGGCTCGAAATCTTCCATATTGCGGGTTAACCCGGCAAGGCACAGCAGCGGGATGCCTCGGCCCTGATCACGATAGGCCAGCGTCACGCCGTCCCTGGTGGTAAAAAACTTCATATCATAATTGGTCATGGCGCGGCTTTCCTTTGGACAGCGGCACCCTGTCACAGGCGCGTGCCCACGAAAAGGGGGCGCTTGCAGACCCGCGCGCATCGGCCTAAACCGCCCCGGCAAGAAAAGGAAAAACCCAATGGCGGATCAGGTTGTCGAGAGGCCAAAGGCCAAGCAGGTGTCGGGATTGCGCGGTCTTGCGCCCTTCTTGCGTCCCTATCGCGGCTTGATTGTGGTGGCAGCGCTGGCGCTGACATTGACGTCGTCGGTCTCTTTGATCCTGCCGATGGCGGTGCGCCGGGTGGTGGACAATTTCACCGCCCAAGACGCGGGTCTTTTGGACAAATATTTTGGTGCCGCGATGGCGATTGCGCTTTTGCTCGCGGTTGGCACCGGGATACGCTATTACTTTGTCACCCGTCTGGGCGAGCGTGTCGTGGCCGACATCCGCCGCGCGTTGTTTGATCGCGTGATCGGGATGAGCCCGTCTTATTTCGACAATATCATGACAGGCGAGGTGCTTAGCCGCATCACCACCGATACCACGTTGATCCTGTCGGTGATCGGGTCGTCGGTTTCGGTGGCGCTGCGCAATATCCTGACCACCATCGGCGGGCTGGTGCTGATCGCGCTCACCTCGGCCAAGCTGACCGGCCTTGTGCTGTTGGTGGTGCCTGCCGTCGTCGTGCCGATCGTGGTTCTGGGCCGCCGTTTGCGGGTGCTGGGGCGCGAGAATCAAGACTGGATCGCGCAATCTTCGGGCATGGCGGCCGAGGCGCTGTCGGCGGTGCAAACCGTGCAATCTTTCACCCATGAGACGCTGACACGCGCGGGCTTTGGCGCGCTGACCGAGAAATCCTTTGACTCGGCCAAAACCCGGATTCTGACTCGGGCCTTGATGACCATGATCGTGATCTTCCTCGTCTTTGCAGGCGTTGTCGGCGTGATGTGGATCGGCGCGCATGATGTGCGGGCGGGCACGATGACGGTGGGCGAGTTGGTGCAGTTCATCATCTATGCTGTGCTGGTGGCGGGTGCCGTCGGCTCACTTTCCGAAATCTGGGGCGAGTTGCTGCGCGCGGCAGGCGCCACCGAGCGTTTGGTCGAGATGCTTGAGGCCAATGATCCGGTGCAGGATGCCGCCCAACCCCGCGCCCTGCCACGTCCGGTGCGCGGCGCCATTCAGTTGGAACATGTCAGCTTTAACTACCCCGCCCGTCCCGACAGCCCGGCCCTGCATGATGTGCAGCTTTCGGTGGCGCCGGGTGAAACCGTGGCGCTGGTGGGGCCCTCGGGCGCTGGAAAATCAACCGTCTTGCAACTCTTGATGCGGTTTTACGATCCGCAATCGGGCAGTATCCGCTTGGATGGAATTGATCTGCGCGAGATGGCGCGCGCCGATTTTCGATCCTATTTCGCGCTGGTGCCGCAAGATCCGGTGATCTTCGCGGGCTCTGCTTTGGACAACATCCGCTTTTCGCGCCCCGATGCCTCAGAGGCCGAAGTGCAGGATGCCGCACGCGCCGCCGCAGCCCATGACTTCATCACCGCCCTGCCGCAAGGCTATGACACCTATTTGGGCGAGCGCGGCGTGATGCTATCTGGCGGGCAAAAGCAGCGCATCGCGATTGCGCGGGCGATTTTGCGTGATGCGCGGGTGCTGCTCTTGGACGAGGCAACCTCGGCGCTGGACGCGGAATCCGAACGGGCGGTGCAGGCGGCGGTGGAACGCCTGTCCGAGGGCCGCACGGTAATCGTGGTCGCGCACCGCTTGGCCACGGTGAAGCGCGCCGACCGCATTGTGGTGCTGGATCAGGGCGCGATTGTCGCCACCGGCACCCATGACGAGTTGGTTGCGCAAAACGGGCTCTATGCACGGCTGGCAAAGCTGCAGTTCACCGCATAATCCCTGACGTTGCGTTTCTTTGCTCCCAAAGGCTTGCGAGAGGGCGGTAAACTTCGCATCCTTGACGCTGGAGAACTCCCTGCGTCAAGACGGGGGGCGCAAGGGAGGATACCATGGGAACATTCGCATCACTGGCGGATATCAAGGCGATTGAGGCTGAAATGCCTTGGGCCGACCGCGATGTCGGCCACAGCATCTATGATTTCCTAAGTCGCACCCGCAACGCCCATGGCACCCGCAATGCCATCAGTTATCAACTGCTGTCGGGGCCAAAAGATGCGTCGCAAACTCTGACGTGGAACGATCTGTATGCCCAGGTGACGCGGGCGGCGAATCTTTTTCGCAGCCTGGGCGTCGGCGAAAAGGATGTGGTGGCCTATGTGCTGCCCAATTGCCTTGAGACCGCCGTGACCCTGCTGGGCGGCGCGGTGGCGGGCATCGTGAACCCGGTCAACCCGCTGCTTGAGGCTGATCAGATCAGCTCGATCCTGCGCGAAACCAATGCCAAGGTGGTGGTCACCCTGCGGGCCTTTCCGAAAACCGATCTGGCGCAAAAGGTGGCCGAAGCAGTGCGTCATGCGCCTTCGGTCAAAACCGTGCTTGAGGTGGACCTTGTCCGCTATCTGACGCCACCCAAAAGCTGGATCGTGCGGCTGATCCGGCCAAAAAACCCCGCCAGCCATTCCGCCGTGGTCAAGAATTTCAATGCCGAACTCGCGCGTCACTCCGGCGATAAACTGAGCTTTGTCGATGGCAAGACCGACCGTGTCGCCGCCTATTTCCATACCGGCGGCACCACTGGCATGCCGAAAGTGGCGCAGCACAGGGCCTCGGGGATGATCTACAACGGCTGGCTTGGCGCGCGGCTGTTGTTTCGCGAAACCGATACCGTGATGTGCCCGTTGCCACTGTTCCACGTCTTTGCCGCCTATCCAATTCTGATGTCGATGATCGCCTCGGGCGCGCATGTGGTCTTTCCCACCCCTGCGGGCTATCGCGGTGAGGGGGTGTTTGATAACCTCTGGAAGCTGATAGACCGCTGGCAATGCAGCTATCTTGTCACCGTGCCAACCGCACTGTCGGCCCTGATGCAACGCCCGATAGATGCCAATATCACCACGCTGCGTGGCGCGTTCTCTGGCTCGGCCCCGCTGCCGATCGAGCTGTTCAAACGGTTCGAGAAAGAAACCGGAGTGCAGATTGTCGAAGGCTATGGGCTGACCGAATGCACCTGCCTTGTTTCGGTCAACCCGCCGGAGGGCAATAAAAAAATCGGCTCGGTGGGTATTCCTTTCCCCCATACCGAGGTGCGGATTCTCAAAACTGATGGCAGTGGTGGCTTTACCAAATGCGCAGTGGACGAGATTGGCGAGATTTGCGTCTCAAACCCCGGCGTGGTCGAGGGCTCGACCTATACCGAGGCCGACAAGAACAAGGGGCTCTTCGCCCAAACCCATTTTCTGCGCACCGGCGATCTGGGGCGGATTGACGCAGAGGGTTATCTCTTCATCACCGGCCGCGCCAAGGATCTGATCATTCGCGGCGGCCACAACATTGATCCCGCGATCATCGAAGAGGCGCTGATGGGCAATGATCAGGTGGCTTTCGTGGGGGCAATCGGCCAGCCCGATGCCCATTCCGGCGAATTGCCCTGCGCCTATGTCGAGTTGCGCAAAGGGGCCACGGTGACAGTGGACGATCTGATGGCCTTTGCCAAAGAGCATATCCACGAACGTGCGGCGGTGCCAAAATACATTGAAATCCTTGACGAATTGCCGAAAACCGGCATCGGAAAGGTGTTCAAGCCCGATCTGCGCCGCAGCGCCATCACCCGGGTCTTTAACGCCGCACTGGCCGAGGCGGGGTCATCGGCGCGGGTGGCGCGGGTGGTTGAAGACAAAAAGCGTGGATTGGTCGCGCAGGTCGATCCCAATGGTCCGGCGGACAAGGATGCGCTTTCGGCGGTTCTGGGACAGTTTGCCAACCCTTGGGAATTGCTCCCGGCCTAATTGTTTTTGCGGCGTGACAAGATTTTTCATTTGCGTGAATCCCTGTCGCGCCGCACATTTGAGCAAAAGGCCAGAAGGGATATCGGCATGAAAACTCTGTTTGCGGCATTGGCCTGTGTGGGCATATTTGGGGCTTCGGTGGTGCCGATGGCAGCCGATACAACAACGACGGTGTTTCAGCACAAGCATTGGCAAGTTGAATATGTGAAATGGGACGACGGCACCTCGGCCTGTCTGGCCGAAGTCTCTGCCACCAACGAAAGCTTCTCGGTTTGGGTCTATCCCGACGAATCCATCCGCTTGCAGTTCTATTCAACGGCTTGGGAGTTTGGCGAGGCCAACGACACCGCCAATCTTGAGGTGCAGATCGACCGCCGCCGCAAATGGACGCTGAGCAATGCCGAGCTTTACAAGAATTCGGTGCTGTTCAATCTGCCCGACAGTGATCAGGCGGTGAAATTCCTTCTCGAAGTCGCTGGCGGCACAAGGCTTTATCTGCGCAGCGAGGATGGGTCTTCGGTGCAGGATTATTCGCTGGCAGGGTCAAGCGCCTCGATGTCGGCGCTGATCGATTGTGCCAAGGGCATGCAAGCGCCGGGCAATCCGTTCAAATAGTTACAGCTTTTCGGTGTCGATCCAGATCGTCACCGGCCCGTCATTGTTCAGTGCTACATCCATATCAGCGCCGAAAATCCCTGTTTCGGTGGCAATCCCAAGGCCCGCGATTTTAGCGGCGAAATGCTCATAAAGCCGCTTGCCCTCATCGGGGGCAGCGGCATAGGAAAAGCCGGGGCGGTTGCCGCGTAGATCGGCGGCAAGGGTGAAT
Organism: uncultured Cypionkella sp.; assembly: GCA_965366095.1. Lineage (GTDB taxonomy): Bacteria > Pseudomonadota > Alphaproteobacteria > Rhodobacterales > Rhodobacteraceae > CBDUEF01. The sequence continues at coordinate 6,302 of CBDUEF010000054.1, forward strand.
TGGCTGATCACCAGCGCCGCGCCGCCAGAGTCCTTGATCGACAGGTTCATCTTGCCCGCATCATCCTTGAAAATCCGCAGTTTGGCGATTTTCTCGGCCAGTTTGTCCGCCGCGTCCTTGGTGTCGCCCAGCATCGCGCAAACGAAAATCAACAGGCCGGGGCCGATTTTCCCCACCACCTTGCCGTCAACCGAAACCCGCGCTTGGGTGACGCGTTGTAAAACTGCCCTCACAACTCATGCTCCCAGGGCGGATTGGCCCCGGCGCGCGACACCGTGATGCCCGCCGCACTGGCGCCAAGGTGCAGCGCAGCTTGGATTGTTGCGTCTGGCAAGGCGGCAAGCGCCGATTTACTCAGAGCCCCAGCCTGATGAAGCGCCGCCAAAACGCCCGCGTTGAAGGTGTCGCCCGCCCCCACCGTATCCACCACTTTGACGCGTTTAGAACTCTCAAACAGCGTCTGCGTCGCGGTAAACGCATGCGCCCCCTTGGCGCCTTCGGTAATGAACACCAGCTTTGGCCCCTTGGACAGAATCGCCCGCGCCCGCGCCTCCATATCCCCCGTGCCCATCAGCCAGTGCAAATCCTCATCCGACAGTTTCACGATATCGGCCCGCGCCAGCATTGCCTCAATCCGCGCGCGGTAAGGGGCCTCTTGGCCTGCAATGAAACCGGGGCGGATGTTGGGATCAATCATGGTGACGCGCGCGCCCGCTTCGCGCGCCTGCAAGGTCTCATAGGTGCTGGCGGCAGGGTCATTCACCAGAGAAATTCCGCCGAAAAACAACGTGGTAACATCACTGGGCAGGCGGGGAAGATCGACCGGCGACAGCATGCGCCCCGCCGTGGCCTCGTCATAAAACGCATAACTCGCCTGACCATTCACCAGTTTCACAAAGGCCACCGTGGTGGGCCGGTCTGATCGCACGCAATGACGGATATCCACCTTAGACGCCGCCAAACCATCGGCCAATATCTCGCCCAGCATGTCGCGCGACAGGCCCGAAAAGAACCCGGCAGGCGCGCCCAAGCGGCCCAAAGCGATGGCCGTGTTGAACACCGCGCCCCCGGCATAGGGTGCAAAGGCAGGCTCTCCCAGCGTCGATTGCCGGGGCAACATGTCGATCAGGGCCTCGCCACAGCATAGAATCATCGCAATCCCTCCGAATTTCGCCGCCACCTTACGGCGAAACCGCTTGTTAGCGCAAACAGGCTATGCGCTGAAATAGCCCGCAAGATTGGCGCGGATACGCTCCAGCGGCGTTTTGCCAGTCATATCAGGCACAAAGATCTGCCCGGTGATCGCCTCATAGGCGGCGATATAGGTCTGGCTGGTGGCGTCGATCATCTCGGCGGGTATCTCGGGGATCGCATCGACATAGGGATCGCAGCGCGCCGCCACCCAGGAGCGGATCACGTCCTTATCAAAACTCGGCGGGCGGGTGCCGTCGCGCAGCGCCGCCTCATAGCCCGAGGCCAGCCAATAGCGGCTGCTGTCGGGGGTGTGGATCTCATCGGCCAGCAGGATCGCGCCACTCTCATCGGTGCCAAACTCATATTTAGTATCCACCAGAATCAACCCGCGCTCGGCCGCCATCGCCTGCCCGCGCGCGAACAACGCCAAGGCCTTGGCCGAAACCTCATCCCATTGCGTCGCCGTCAACAGCCCCTGTTCCACAATCTCAGCTGCCGTCAACGGCTCGTCATGGCCGCCGTCGAACGCCTTGGATGTCGGCGTGATGATCGCCTCTGGCAGCGCCTGATTGTCGCGCAAGCCCTCGGGCAAAACATGCCCATACATCGCCCGCGCGCCGCGCCGATACTGCGTCAGGATCGAGGTGGAGGTGGTGCCCGCCAGATAGCCGCGCACCACCACCTCCACCGGCAGAATGGTCAACCGTTTGCCGATCACCACATTCGGATCGGGGTAGGAGATCACATGATTGGCGCAAATATCCGCCGTATGATCAAACCAGAACCGCGCGGTCTGGGTCAGCACCTGCCCCTTATAGGGAATGGCCGCAAGGATGCGGTCAAAGGCCGAAATCCGATCGGATGAAATCAGGATACGCCGCGCCGGTTCCGTGGCCGTTGCGGGCAGATCATAGCAATCGCGCACCTTGCCGAAATAGGGGTTCGGCAGTTCTGCAATGCGGGCATGGTCAAGAACGCGCATGGGGGCCTCGCTATGGTTTGGGCGGGCTATCGCGCGGGGCGCGCGCAGAGTCAACGCCACATGACAAATCCTGTCCCTATGCACGCAAGCCTTGCCCGCTTGGTTCTGGCGCGGCTAGACTGGGACAAGCTGGAAAGGGGCCAAATATGATGATCCGCGCAACCCTTCGTTTTTTGACCCTTCTGTGCGGGTTGGCGCTGTTTTCCGGCCTGTCACAGGCACAAGACGCGGGGCTTGAGCGCGCCGATCCCGCGCTGGTGCAGGCCGCGAAATCCGGCGATGTGCAGGCCGCCTATGATCTGGGCCTGGCGCTGGCCGACCCGTGGCAAGAGCCGCAACTGCGCGAGGCCTTGCCGTGGTTCCAACAGGCCTACCGCGATTCCGGCAGCTTGGGCGATGATCAGATCATGCTGGCCGGCGATACCGCCTTGATGCTCAGTCGGGTGTTGGCGGCTTTGTCGGAAGTGCAGGGCGCGCTGGATCTTGCCGCCGAGGCCGAGCGGCGCTTTCAGATCTTCGCTGACCGAGAGCCCGGCGTGCTGGCGCAATATAAAATAGCTGTCTCCTTGGAAGATCAAGGAATTTTGCTGACCGACCTCTCACGCTATGCAGAAAGCATCGTCTATATCCAGCGCGGGCGCGCGATTTACCTGATGCTCAAGAGCGATGTCTCGGTTGCAAATTCATGGCTCAATCAGGGCATCGACCATGAACGCATGGGCGATTACCAAGCAGCACTTGAGGCCTATTCGAAATCTCTGGACCTGTTTCTTGAGATCAATGGCGAGCAAAGCCGTGAAGTGGGCTATCTGGCAAACAACATCGGATGGGTGCTGGTGCAGGCGCAAAACTATGCAAAGGCGCGCGAATGGCTTGAGACGGCGGCCGGGATCATCGCCCCGATTGATGGCAGTTTTTCCTCCGCCATGGGATCGGTGCGGATCAATCTGGGGATCGTGTCGCAGCGCGAGGGCAAGTTTGATGAAGCGATTGATTGGGGCATGAAGGCGATGCCGTTTCTGGCCGCCAATCGCAAGCTGTCCCTCGATGATCAGCGCTGGAATTTCGAGATGCTCTCGCAGGCCTTCGCCGGTAAGGGCAATGTCGAGCGCGCGATTTTCTTTGGCAAGATGGCGGTCAATGCCCAGCAGGAATTCCGCGCCAGCAACACGGTTTCCGGGGCCAAGGATGTTGAGGAATCACAGCGCGAATGGGGACGTCTGTATAAGGATTTGGCCGATCTTTTGATCGGGCAGGGCCGGATTTCCGAGGCGCAGGCGGTGCTGAACATGGCCAAGGAAGAAGAGGTGTTCAACTTCCTGCGTCGCGATTCCTCTGCCAAACTCACCGAAACCCGGGCGGTTCTGACCTCGACCGAATTGGATGATCAGGCCAAGTTGCAACTTCTGGCCGAGGCCCCGGTTACCGCCGAAAAGGCGTTGCAAGAGTTGCAAGCCAAGCTGAACGACGGCACCGCCACGCCGGACGAGGAAAACCAGCTTTTCCTGCTGCAAGACGCGCTGCAAAAGGCCACCGATGATTTCGACGCCGCCGTGACCGCGTTTCTTGCCGCAGCCCCCGTTGATCAACAGGCCGGGATGAAGGATCAATTCGACGCCGTCGGCTCTTATCAATCCGTGCTGGCCGAGCTGCCGCGCAACACCGCGATTTTGCAGGTGGCGGCGCTTGAAGATGCCACGCATCTGTTCCTGACCCTGCCCGGCGTCACCATTCATGCCGAGGTGAAAATCCCCCGCGCCGATCTGTCGCGTCTGGTCTTCGACGCTCTTGATGCCGTGCAAAACATCGCGCCGGATGCCGATGAAAAGCTGGCAGCACTCTACGCCGTAGTCTTCGCCCCGGTGGATCAGGCGTTGCGCGATGCGGGCAGCGAAGTGGTGATGCTCAACCTTGATGGCTTTTTGCGCTATGTTCCCTTTGCCGCGCTGAATGATGGCAAGGGCTATCTGGTCGAGCGTTACGCCTTCACGCTCTATTCCACCGCCGTGCCGACGCAATTTGACCGCGCCGCGCGCGAGCCCGCCCAAACCGCAGGCTTTGGCGTGACCTTGGCGCATCCGGGATTTTCGGCGCTGCCCGGCGTGGCTGCCGAATTGAAGACCATCTTCACGCCGGGGGTTCTGTCGGGCGAAACCGAGTTGGACGCGCAATTTGACGAACGCAGCCTGAAACGGGTGTTGTTGAAAAAACCCAAGGTTTTGCACATCGCCAGCCATTTCAGCCTGCTACCCGGTCGGGAAGATGACAGTTTCCTTTTGTTGGGCGATGGCACCCATCTGCCTTTGTCGAAAATCCGCAGCACAAGGGCGCTGCGGTTTCAGGGCGTTGATCTGCTGACGCTCTCGGCCTGCCAGACCGCGCGGGGCGGGGACGGCGCGGAAATCGACGGCTTTGGCGCCACAGCGCAACTGAACGGCGCGGGCGCGGTTCTCGCCTCTCTTTGGCCGGTGTCGGATGCTGCCACCCCTGAATTAATGCATGATTTTTATGAAGGCATGATGGTGCAGGGGCTGGATAAGGCCGAATCCCTGCGCCAAGCCCAGTTAAAAATGCTGCATGGCGAGGGCGCCGGGGCAGGGGGCGAGCGCTCAGCCGTGGCGCTCGAAACCGACGCCGCCCCGGTCAAAAAGGGCTTTTCTCACCCCTATTTCTGGTCGGCCTTCGTGCTGATGGGAAACTGGCTCTAGCCGCTACTTCATCCAATCCGGCACCGGCAGGCCCAGCGTGGTCGGATCGTTGAGATAAATCGCCCCCAGCACAATCGCGCCCACCGCCAGCACGGCAAAGGCGATTTTCCACGCGCTATAGGGCCGCTCGCCCTGCACTTCGCCGGTTTGCCCGTTGACCACAAAGCGAAAACTGCGACCGCCGTATTTATAGGCGGCCGTCCAGACCGGCAGCAGGATATGCTTGAACGTCTCATCCGAATAGCG
>CBDUEF010000055.1:0-11390 GCA_965366095.1 uncultured Cypionkella sp.
CGCCAATCCCCATCAAAGTGGTGGAAATCATCGAAAACAGGATCATCATCAAACGGGTCATGGCAGCCTCAGAGTTTTTCTTCTACGACGTAAACATGCCAGCAATATGCCCCCCCTTGCCTTGATCCGGATCAAACGCACAGCAAAATTGGCCGATTGCGCGCGAGACTGTCGCAATTTCTCTAAAGGGCGATCTTGGTGCGGCGGTCATCGGCAATCATATGCTGGATCTGGCGCACGATTTGATCGGCGTGCAGGCTGGCCAAATGATCGGCCCGTGCCACATCACGCGCCGCGATCGCCGCGATGATATCTTCATGTTCACGCACATATTCAACCGGAAGTTTGTCTTCAAAAGAGGAATAATAAAGCCGCAGTATCCGGCGGCCTTCGTCCAGCAGGCGTTTGAAAAGGCCCTCGAAATATGGGTTTCGACCGGCCTCGGCGATGCTGGCGTGAAAGGCGCGGTTGGAGGCAATCATGGCCAGCGCGTCTTGCTGGGCCACGGCTTTTGCAAAACTGGCCTGATTGGTGCGGATCGCCTCAAGGTCGGAAGCGTGATGATTTTGCGCCGCCAAGCGTGTGGTGACGCGGTACATCAGCGTCAGGGCGTCAAAAAAACTGTGCAGGTTCAGGAAATCAATATTCGACACGACTGTCGAGCGGTTGGGCAGTGTCGTCACCAAACCCTCACTTGCCAGCCGCACCAGAGCTTCGCGGATTGGCGTGCGTGACATCTCGAACCGCTCGGCCAGCATGATTTCATCAATCGGACTGCCGGGAGCAAGGTGCAGATCAATGATTTCATCCCGCAAAACGTCATAGACATGTTTCACGCCAGAGCCGCGTTTGCGGTCATTGGCCGGGGGCATTACGGGTTTGGGCATCGGCGATCCTTTATGTCGGGCAAGGATTATGCTGGATTGCCCTGCGGATCAAGTTTTTGCGGCAATCGGGGTGGGAGCGGTCACATTCTTGTCGACAAGAAGAATACAGCGAGATAGAGTGTGGGGGAATTGCTATGGGAATCACCGGACCGTTGGCGCTTTACCGTCAGCAGTCGGCGGTGCAAATCGTCAAAAGGAAACCGTGATGACATCAAATATTTTCTCAGGAACCGTGCCCGCTTTGATGACGCCATGCAAGGCGGATCGCAGCCCGGATTTTGACGCGCTGGTGCGCAAGGGCAAGGAACTGGTCGCGGCGGGAATGTCGGCGGTGGTTTATTGCGGCTCGATGGGCGATTGGCCACTGCTGTCAGATGCACAGCGGATGGAAGGTGTTGAGCGTCTGGTCAAGGCCGGGCTAAAGGTGATCGTGGGCACCGGGGCTGTCAACTCGGCTAAGGCTGTTGAACATGCCGCGCACGCGCAAAAGATCGGCGCACATGGCCTGATGGTGATCCCGCGGGTCTTGTCGCGCGGCACGTCGGTTCCCGCGCAACGCGCGCATTTCAAGGCGATTCTGGCCGCTGCCCCTGATTTGCCAGCGGTGATCTACAACAGCCCCCATTACGGCTTTGCGACCCGCGCCGATCTTTTTGCCGAATTGCGTCGTGACCACAAGAACCTGATCGGCTTCAAAGAGTTCGGCGGCACACAAGACATGACCTATGCCGCACAGTTCATCACCAGCCGTGACGATGAGGTAACGCTGATGATCGGCGTTGATACGGCCGTTGTTCATGGCTTTGTCAACAGCGGCGCGACCGGGGCGATCACTGGGATCGGCAATGTGTTCCCAAAAGAGATCCTCAATCTGGTGGCGCTATGTCAGGCGGCGGCAAAAGGCAATGCGATGGCGCGTCAACGCGCGCAAGAGCTGGAGTCCGCCTTGGCGGTTCTGTCGGCCTTTGACGTCGGCGTCGATCTGGTGCTGTATTTCAAGCATTTGATGGTGCTAAATGGCGATGCCGAGTATGCGCTTCATTTCAACGAAACCGACGTGTTGTCAGATAGCCAGCGCGGCTTTGCCGAAGCGCAATACCATTTGTTCCGCAGCTGGTATGCGGATTGGTCAAAGCTGCCGGGTGCAGTAGCCAAGTAACCGAAACAAAAGGCCCTGTGGAAACACCGGGCCCTTTTTTTACGTCACCGCGCCCAGCCCCAAATCATGCAGACGGTCCAGTTGCTCCACCTCAGCTTGCGTCAGGTGAATCCCCTCAGTCACCGAGCTTGCGCGGGCGGCAAAGCGGCGTTGCGAGGGCAGCCGCGCACCTTGGCCGACAATTGCGTCCAGCAAGGTTTCGGCCCGCTGCAGAGTTGCAGCCCCCTTAGCGCCCGCGAATTTCTCGGGACTGAACGCAAGGATCAATTCGCCATGTCGTGGCGCGACGGTGGTGATACCGCCCAGAAACTCCAAGGCTTCAGGGCTGATCATATCGCCGATCATCACGCCCGCCAGCAATTCGATCATGGTGGATATGGCCGAGCCTTTGTGGCCGCCGAACGGCAACAACGCACCCGCAAGCGCCTTGGTCGGGTCGGTGGTGGGCTGCTCATCAGGGCCAATCGCCCAACCTTGGGGCAATTCGGTGCCCGCGCGGCGGTGCAGTTCAACCTCGCCGCGCGCAGCGACTGAAGTTGCAAAGTCAAAGACATAAGGGGTTTTATCACCGCGCGGCCAGCCAAAGGCAAAAGGGTTGGTGCCCAAAAGCGGCTTGGTGCCACCCGCCGGCGCAACAGTTGCGTAGCTTGGGCACATCGCCATGGCAGCAAGACCCATGGAGGTAAGGGCCTCGATCTCGGGCCAAAGCGCCGAGAAATGTGTGCAATCATTGACCACAAGCGCAGCCAATCCCAGGCTGCGGGCCCGCTGCGCCAAAGCAGGCGCTGCCAGCTCAAAGGCGGCATTGGCAAAACCGCCCTTAGCATCAACGCGCACAATGGCCGTGCCATCTTGCGCCAGAATCGGCACGGCATCGGGCACGACCTTGCCCAGTTTAAGGCTGCGCAGGCAGCCGTCAATCCGGTAAATCCCGTGCGATTTGCATGCGTCGCGCTCTCCCGCTACGATCACGCGGGCCATCGGTCCGGCTTGGATCGCCGACAAGCCCGCGCGCATAAAGATTTGTTCGACCCATGTCGTCAATTCGGCGACGGAAACGGTCTTTGCGGGGATCATGGCGGCGGTCCTTTCTTGTAGGAGGTTGTCAATTCTGCATACAAATTGTATACATTTACAAAAGCAAGACGCAACCCGAAGGGGCGTTTTGCAGGGATATTTGGGCTGAAATCAAAAGGAATGAACAGATGGGATTTACCCCGCATGGCAAACATCTGATCGCTGGCGAATGGATCGGCGGCGGCGCGCAGTTTCGATCCGAACCTGCGACTGGCCCCGCGCACAGTTTCAGCGTGGGCACGGTTGATCTGGTCAACCGCGCCTGTGTTGCGGCCGAAGAGGCCTTCTGGACCTATGCCTATACCAGCCGGGCCGACCGTGCCGCCTTTCTGAACGCAATTGCCAATGAGATCGACGCAAGGGCGGATGCCATCACTGAAATTGGCGCGCAAGAGACCGGGTTGCCCACGGCGCGGCTAATCGGTGAGCGTGGGCGCACCGTTGGGCAGTTGCGGCTGTTCGCAACGCATATTTTGCAAGACGGCTATCTGGATCGGCGCCATGATACGGCGCTGCCCGATCGTGCGCCCGCCCCGCGCCCGGAAATTGTGATGATGCAACAGCCGATTGGCCCGGTGGCAGTGTTTGGGGCGTCGAACTTTCCGCTGGCGTTTTCGGTGGCGGGGGGGGATACGGCGGCGGCTTTGGCTGCGGGTTGCCCGGTGGTGGTCAAGGGCCATTCCGCGCATCCGGGCACCGGCGAGATCGTAGCCGAGGCGATCTTGGCGGCGGTAGAACGCTGCGGGATACCGGGCGGTGTTTTCTCGCTGATTCAGGGCGGGCGGCGCGATGTTGGGCAATCTTTGGTGCAACATCCGATGATCAAGGCCGTGGGCTTTACCGGCAGCTTGGCCGGGGGGCGCGCGCTGTTTGATCTCTGCGCAGCCCGGCCCGAGCCTATCCCGTTCTTTGGCGAGTTGGGATCGGTCAACCCGATGTTCATCTTGCCCCAAGCTATGGCTGCGCGGGCCGAGGCGATTGCAACCGGCTGGGCGGGCTCCTTGACCATGGGCGCGGGGCAGTTTTGCACCAATCCAGGGATTACTGTGGTTCTGGAGGGGCCTCAGGCGGATCAGTTCAGCAAGGTTGTGGTGGGAGCGCTGGAAAAGGTCGCGCCGCAAGCGATGCTTACTCCGGGGATTGCGCAGGCCTATCACGACGGTGTGGCGCGGATGGTGGCCAGCAATTCGGTGGAAACTGTGTTTGCGGGCGTATCCGAAGGGCGTTCGGTCGCCCCCGCGCTGTTTCAAACGACGGCGGCAAGGTTTATGGCCGATCACAGCCTTGCGACTGAGGTGTTTGGGCCGTTGGGCCTGATCATCCGGGCCGGGTCAGTTGCGGAAATGGTAGCACTTGCCAAGGGGTTTGAGGGCCAATTGACCGCCACCTTACATATGGATGCAGGCGATCTGGATGCGGCGCTGACGCTGCGCCGGGTGTTGGAACACAAGGCCGGGCGGGTGTTGGTGAACGGCTTTCCGACAGGCGTGGAAGTGGTCGATTCGATGGTGCATGGCGGGCCCTATCCAGCAAGCACCAATTTCGGCGCAACATCCGTTGGCACACTGTCGATTCGGCGATTCCTGCGGCCCGTGGCCTATCAGAACATGCCCAATGGGCTGTTGCCCGCAGATATTGCCACCTGAAAGGCTGGCACAAGACGAGATGACATAGGCCCGCCGGTTCGGCGGGCCTATGAGTTTTGGGTTGTGGTATTTTTTAGCATACAAAATGTATACAGAGACAAGTTTTCTGTTGATTCAGCATTGGGTGCGACCCATAGTTTGCACACGATCAAAAACAAAACTGCCACCCTAGGGAGAGAACGATGAAGAAATCGCTGATTGCAAGCGGGTTGCTGGCTGCCACCTGCCTCGCCACCACGGCCTATGCCGACAAGCTGGATGACATCATGGCCTCGGGCACGCTGCGCTGCGCCGTGGTTCTGGATTTCCCGCCGATGGGATCGCGCGATGCCGACAACAACCCGATCGGCTTTGATGTGGATTATTGCAACGATCTGGCCAAGGCGCTGGGTGTAACGGCTGAAATCGTCGAAACCCCCTTCCCCGACCGTATCCCTGCACTGGTTTCGGGCCGGGTTGACGTCGGCGTCGCCTCGACCTCGGATACGCTGGAGCGGGCCAAGACCGCCGGTTTCACCATCCCCTATTTCGCCTTCAAGAACGTGGTTCTGACCCGTGAAGATGCCGGCGTTACCGATTTTGCCGGGCTGAAGGGCCACACTGTTGGCTCGGTTTCGGGCACTTATGAGGCGATTGCACTGGAAAACAACGTCAAGGAATGGGCCGAGGGCAGCTTCCGTCCCTATCAGACCCAGGCCGATGTGTTTCTGGCACTATCGCAAGGCCAGATTGACGCCACCGTTGTCACCTCGACCGTTGCAGGTGCGATCGTGGCATCAGGACAATATCCCGGACTGGTCATCAAGGGCGACGCGCCATATGATATCGACTATGTGGGCTTGATTGCGCTGAGAAATGAATATGGTCTGCTGAACTATCTTGATTTGTTCATCAATCAGCAAGTGCGGACCGGACGCTATCAGGAGCTTTATGGCAAATGGGTTGGCGGCGACGCCCCTGATCTGACTGTTCCCAAAGTCTACCGCTGATTGCGCACTAGAATTGAACAGCTCGGGGGGCCTTTTGGTGCCCCGAGCACGATAACTCCAGCCCCAGGATGGCGATGTTCAATTATACCTTCCAATGGCGTCAAGCCCTGCGCGCCTTGCCGCAAATGCTGGATGGGGCCGTTGTCACGCTGGAGATTTCCATTCTCTCGATGCTGATCGGCGTGGCTCTGGCGGTGTTTCTGGCCCTTGGGCGCAATTCAAAATCACCCTGGCTCAATGGCCCTGCCACGGCCTGGGTTGAGGTTGCAAGGAACACTCCGGCGCTGTTTCAGATCTATATGGCACATTTCGGTTTGGGTACTTTCGGGATTCATCTCAGCCCCTATTTGTCGCTCTTGATTGGGATCATCTTCAACAATGCAGGCTATCTGGCCGAAACCTTTCGGGGCGCGCTGCGGGCCATCCCGCAAACTCAAGTGCGGGCCGCGCGCTCGCTTGGGATGGGGCAAGTGCAGGCGTTCCGGCTGATCGTGATGCCGCAGATGTTCCGTATAGCCTTCTTGCCAACCACAAATCAGATGGTCTGGGCGATTTTGATGACCTCTTTGGGCGTGACTGTCGGCATGAACACCGATTTGGCCGGGATCACTCAGGACCTGAACGTGCGCAGTTTCCGCACCTTCGAGTTCTTCGCCTTGGCCGCCGCGATTTACTATGTGATCGCGAAAATCGTCACGCTGGGCGCAAGGCTGCTGGCCTGGCGTCTGTTTCGGTATTGAGGGGGCGATATGTTCAGCACTGCCCTTACCCTAAGTGATCTGATGCTTCTGGCCAAAGGTGCCGGAATGACTTTGGCCGTGACATTTTTCGCGGTGACCGGCGGCACCCTGATGGGGCTGGCCTTTGGCGTGATCCGTGCGCAGATCAGCCCATGGGCCGCCCTGCCACTGACCTTTGTGTTGGACGTGTTCCGCTCGGTTCCCTTGCTGTTTCAACTGGTTATCGCCAATGCGTTTCAGGCGATTGCCGGGCTGAACATGCCGCCTTTCACCACGTCCTGCATCGTGCTGGCACTTTACACCTCGGCCTATTGCACCGAAATCGTACGCGGCGCGATTGATGCTGTGCCGATGGTGACACGGCGCGCGGCACGGTCCTTGGGGCTGACCTGGGGGCAGGATATGACCTATATCGTGTTTCCGATGGCGCTGCGGGTGGCCTTGCCAAGCTGGATCGGCCTGACGCTGGGGGTGATGAAAGACTCGGCGCTGGTCGGCTGGCTGGGCGTGTTCGAGTTGCTGAAACAGTCGCAAACCCTGATCACAAGGCTGCAAGAGCCGATGTTCATCCTGATCGTCGCTGGTGGCATCTACTTTTTGATCAGCTTCCCAATTGCCCGTCTGGGTGGCCAACTTGAAAAACGGTGGCGCGAGAATGATTGAGATACAAAACGTCCGCAAATCCTTTGGCCCGCTTGAGGTGCTCAAAGGCATTGATCTGACTGTGCAAAAAGGCGAGGTGGTGTCGGTGATCGGCGGGTCCGGCTCTGGCAAATCGACGCTTCTCACCTGCATCAACGGTCTTGAGCCGATCAACGCGGGCAAGATCCTGGTCGACGGGATCGAGGTTCACGCCAAGACCACCGATCTGAACAAGCTGCGCCGCAAGATCGGCATCGTATTTCAGCAGTTCAACGCTTTTCCGCATTTGACCGTGTTGGAAAATGTCACCATTGCGCCGCGCAAAGTGTTGGGAATGGCCAAGGATGCGGCGGATGAGATCGGGATAAAGCACCTGACCCATGTGGGTCTGGGCGAAAAGCTTTCGGTCTATCCGGGGCGGCTGTCGGGCGGCCAACAGCAGCGGATGGCCATTGCCCGGGCGCTGGCGATGTCGCCGGCCTATATGCTGTTTGACGAGGTGACCTCGGCGCTTGATCCGCAATTGGTAGGCGAGGTTCTGGACACACTCAAGCTTTTGGCCGATGAGGGGATGACCATGATCTGCGTGACGCATGAGATGGGCTTTGCCCGCGATGTCTCTGATCGCGTGGCGTTTTTCCATCAGGGCATCATGGCCGAAATCGCGCCGCCGGATCAGTTTTTCACCGCGCCGCAGCATCCTGAAACCCAGAAATTCCTGTCAAGTGTGCGGTGATGGTGTCTGAGAATATAGTTGTTATCGGCGCGGGTGTTGTCGGCCTTTCGGTGGCTCTGGCAGCACAGGCGCGCGGATTGTGTGTGCAGGTAATCGACCGCGAGGGGCCAGCGGCGGGCGCTTCGGCGGGCAATGCCGGGGCCTTTGCGTTTACCGATATCTTCCCGCTGGCCTCGCCGCGCATCCTCCGCCAGGCGCCGAAATGGCTGCTAGATCCTTTGGGGCCGTTGTCAGTTCCGCCGCGCTATGCGCTGAAGATCGCGCCTTGGATGCTGCGGTTCTGGAAGGCGAGTTGGCCCGCCCAAGTCCGTGCCTCGACCAAGGCGCAAACTGCGATGATGGCCCTGTCCAAGGCCGCGCTGGAGCCGTTTCTGGCCCAGGTTGGTCTTGAGGCGATGCTGCGCCGCGAAGGGCAGTTGCAGGTTTACGAGGGCGAGCGTGAGTTTGCCGACTCATTGCCCGGATGGTCTGCGCGTGCCGAAACGGGCATCGAGTTCCGCCATCTGCGCGGCGATGAGATTGTCACCCTGCAACCGGGTCTGCACCCGCGTTTTACCCACGCCACCTTTACGCCGGGTTGGTATTCGATTTCCGATCCCAAGGACTACACTCTGGCCCTTGCCGAACGCTTTCGCGCGGCGGGCGGTGAAATCATTATTGCCGAAGCGCAGCGGTTGGTGGCCGGTGGGGTGGAAACCTCGGTCGGTGTTACCAAGGGCAAGATCGTTCTGGCGGCGGGGGCGTTCTCACATCTGCTGGCGCGTACGGCGGGGGTGAAAATCCCGCTGGAAACCGAGCGGGGCTATAACACCACCCTGCCCGCCAATGCCTTCGATCTGCGCTGTCAGGTGACATTCGGGGGGCATGGGTTTGTGATCGCCAAGCTGTCTTCGGGCCTGCGCGTCGGCGGCGCGGTGGAATTGGGTGGGCTGAACCTGCCGCCGAACTATGCCCGCGCTGATGCCATGCTGACCAAGGCCGCGCGGTTTCTGCCGGGGCTGAAAACCTCCGGCGGCGTGCAGTGGATGGGGTTTCGGCCCTCGCTTCCCGATAGCCTGCCCGCCCTTGGCCCCCTGCCCGGCCGCCCCGATGTGATCTGCGCCTTTGGTCATGGCCATCTGGGCCTGACACAATCGGCAGGCACCGCCGAAATCATCGCCGATCTGTTGACGGGCAAGACACCCGCGATAGACCTTTCCCCCTTCTCCCCCGCCAGATTCACGAGAAAATCATGACGCAATACACCTTCCCCTGCATCGACGGCCACACCTGCGGCAACCCCGTCCGCCTTGTCACCGGCGGCGCGCCGATGCTGAACGGGGCCAATATGCTGGAAAAGCGCGCGCATTTTCTGGCCGAATATGACTGGATCAGGACTGGCCTGATGTTCGAGCCGCGCGGCCATGATCAGATGTCAGGCGCGATCCTGTTCCCGCCGACACGCGACGATTGCGATGTGGCGGTGCTGTTCATCGAGACCTCGGGCTGTTTGCCGATGTGCGGGCATGGCACCATTGGCACGGTGACGATTGCGCTGGAAAACGGGCTGATCCGGCCCTCAACCCCCGGCACCTTGCGGCTCGATACACCTGCGGGGCGGGTGGATGTGACCTATCGGCAAGAGGGGCGCTTTATAGAAGAGGTGCGGCTGACCAACGTGCCGGGCTTCCTGCATTCGGAGGGGTTGACGGCGCAGGTCGAGGGCATGGGCGAGGTTGTCGTCGATGTGGCCTATGGCGGGAATTTCTATGCCATCGTTGATCCGCAAAAGAATTTCCGCGACATGGCCGATTATTCGGCGGGCGAGTTGGTGCATCTGGGCCGCAAGCTGCGCGATGCGCTGAACGCCAAATATGAATTCATCCACCCCGAAAAGCCTGCGATTTGCGGGCTGTCGCATATCTTGTGGACGGGGGCCGCGCGCGATCCGCAGGCGCATGGGCGCAATGCGGTGCTGTATGGCGAAAAGGCGATTGACCGCTCACCCTGCGGCACCGGCACCTCGTCGCGGATGGCGCAACTGGCGGCCAAGGGCAAGCTGGCCGTGGGCGATGAGTTCGTGCATGAAAGCATCATCGGCTCGCTGTTCAAGGGCCGGGTCGAGGCGGCAACGACCGTGGCGGGCAAACCGGCCATCGTCCCTTCGATCGCCGGATGGGCGCGGGTGACCGGGATCAACACCATCTTCATCGACGACCGCGACCCCTTTGCACATGGCTTTGTGGTGAAATGAGCGGTCAGGCGATCATCCCCGGCACGGCTTTGGGGCAGGTTCTGGCCACGGATGAGGGGTTGTCGTTCTGGGGCGGCGTTGATCCGCTGACCGGGGTGGTGATTGATGCGCATCATCCGCTGTGTGGCCAGTCGATTTCGGGCAAAGTGCTGGTCATGCCCACCACGCGCGGATCGTGCAGCGGCAGCGGCGTGATGCTCGATCTGGCATTGAACGGGATTGCGCCGGCGGCTTTCGTGTTTCGCGAGCCTGAGGATGTGGTGACTCTCGGGGCGATGATCGCTGGGCGGATGTTTGCGCGGCCCGTTCCGGTGCTGCGGCTTGGGGCTGCGGAATTTGCGCTGTTGGCAAGCGCCAAAGCCGCTGAGGTGAACAGCACCGCCCTGATCGTCGATGGTGTGGCCCTGCCGATTGCGCCTTTGCCGGTTGCTGTGCTGGAGTTGTCGGATCAAGTCCGTGCCATGCTGCGCGGCGAGGATGGCCCCGCCCGGCGGATCGCGATGGAGGTGATCTGCGCGATGGCGGCCTTGCAGGGTGCAACCGCACTGGTAGATGTCACCCAAGGCCATATCGACGGTTGTATTCTGGCCAATACCGCCAATCTGCGCTTTGCCGAAACCATGGCGGAAATGGGCGGGCGGGTCTGCATCCCCACCACGATGAACGCAATTTCGGTTGATCATGGCAATTGGCGCAAACAGGGTGTTGCCCCCGATTTCGGATTGCGCGCGGCAAGGCTGGCGGATGCCTATGTGAAAATGGGCGCGCGGCCCACATTTACCTGCGCGCCCTATTTGCTGGAAAGCGCCCCGGTGGCGGGGGAAAACATCGGCTGGTCGGAATCCAATGCGGTGATCTATGCCAACACGGTGCTGGCCGCACGAACGGTGAAGCATCCCGATTACCTTGATCTCTTCATCGCGATGACCGGCCGCGCGCCCTTGTCGGGGGTTTATCTGACTGCCAACCGCGCGCCGCGTCGCGAAATTCACATCTCGGTTCCGGCGGACCATGACGAGTCGCTTTGGCCGATGCTGGGATACATCGCGGGCCAACTTGCGCCGGATCGTATCCCGATCTTGACCGGACTTGAGGCGACACATCCAAGAAATGACGATCTGAAAGCCATGTGCGCCGCCTTTGGCACCACCTCTGCCGCACCGATGCTGCATGTGGCCGGAATCACGCCCGAGGCGGCGGATTTTGCGCAGCCTACTGATTGCGTGACCGTCACCCGCAGCGATCTTGCCCGTGTCTGGGCCGAGTTGAACACCGGCCCGC
>CBDUEF010000056.1:0-11387 GCA_965366095.1 uncultured Cypionkella sp.
GTGTCTGGTGGGAGTCAGCAACTGATTAAAGGCCTGAAAAATGTACGACCGCCTCTGGCTTGAAACCGGTAAAGGCGTCATTGAGCCGTGCCGGGTCCTGAATATTGCCCTCGCATATTTGAAAATCCACATTGGTCAACTGCTTTACGCGCCTCAGAGCCTCTGGAGAGCTGTTTGAAAAGTTATCATATACAAGGACTTCATGCTCAGACCGAAGCAATTGAAGCAAAGTGTGGGTGCCAATGTAACCTGCCCCACCGGTAACCAACACACGCATTGTCTTTTCCCTTTTCATCCTGGCAGTCGCGGATATCCCTAGGCTCCGGTGCTGCCCAAAGCCCAAGCCACTCGCCCGATCCGTGAGTTGCATGTGCATTTGCACCAGAATGGCGTAAACTAGTGGGGCAATCAGATCGAGCGCTTTCAAGCCTAATTGAAGGATAAACGTCACATTGAATAGCCTATGGATTTCTAGCCACCTTGCCCGACAACATGGGAGCATGGAAATCGCGATGTCTGAAGCGGATGCACAGATGAGTGCAAAACTGGCGCTATCTCTCAGAACGCGGATTGGGCCAGACGGTTCGCGAGCTGTTAATTCCGACGATTTCGTCGCAGGTCTTCACCTTCATCAAAGGTGATGGTCGTGACAAATGCCAAATTTATTTGGCGCGCCTAGCCTAACCTTGCATGATCGAGCCGTTTGAATGCCCAACACAGAGGACGCGAATGGCTTGAATTCCAAGCCGGTTCGGCTTTTCCTGGGCAAAGACATGCACGGAAATGCCCGGCCATTTGATGTTGAGGCGGATCTGTGGAAGCGCCATTTTGATCGGCGACTTGACATCATAGCCAAGCCGATAACTCTTGGGGCAACGCAATTTCACGACTAAAGGCAAAAAATGACGCAGGATGCAGTGGTTGGTTTTCTTAAGGAATACCTTTCGGCGGCCACTGATGCGAGGCCGATTTACAGCAAAGTGGCAGATGGGTTGGCCGAGGCAGTCGGTAAAAAGATGATGGCTGCACAGTCCCATCTGCCCAGCGAGCGTATCCTTGCGCAAGATCTGGAGATTTCACGCGTAACCCTGCGCAAAGCGATTGATGAGCTGGTTGCGGCGGGGCTTTTGGTTCGCCGCCAAGGCGCCAAGACTGTTGTGGCGCGTCGACTTGAAAAGACGCTTTCGAAGTTGACCGGCTTTTCCGAAGAAACCCGTGCTCGCGGTCTGGTTCCGGGCGCGCGTTGGATTTCCAAAAGCCTGGTTCTTCCCACATCGACAGAGGCAATGGCGCTGGCTCTGCATCCTGGCGAACAAGTGCTGCGCCTTATCCGCGTGCGTTTGGCCGATGGCGCACCAATCGCGATTGAACGCGCGGCGCTTCCGGCTTCTGTCCTTGCATCTGCGGATCAGGTCGGGGAATCGTTATATGACGTGCTCCGGGGGCTTGGGGCGGCGCCAGTGCGCGGGGTGCAGCGTATTCGGGCGGGTGTCATGACCCGAACCGACGCCGCTTTGCTGGAAAGCGAGGTGGGGGCGCCGTTGCTGATCATCGAACGGCGTTGCTTTCTGGAAGATGGACGGGCTGTGGAATTCACCGAAACACGCTATAATGGCGAAAGGTATGAGTTTATGACCGAGTTGCTTGCCTAGTTTTCGGATCAATAAGTGAACTACCTGTTTACAGCTGGTATCTTTCTGGTATCGTAAAAATGTCAAATGGGGAAGATGATGCAGTCGATTCTTTCGAAACTCGCAGGCCAATTGATTGTTTCTTGCCAACCTGTGCCCGATGGGCCGATGGATCGCCCCGACATCGTGGCGGCCTTTGCCGAAGCTGCGTTGGTCGGGGGGGCTAAAGGGGTCAGGATCGAAGGCGTTGACAATGTTGCGGCGGTTCGACGGGTCACCAATGCGCCGCTGATTGGACTGATCAAGACAGACCTCGAAAACAGCCCTGTTCGTATTACCCCTTATGTCCATCAGGTGCATCTCTTAGTGGCCGCTGGTGCGGACATTGTTGCTTTTGATGCCACACAAAGGCAACGCCCCGAACCCCTTGCTGATCTGATTGCGGCGATCCATGCGCTTGGAGCGGTGGCCATGGCAGACTGTGCCACGCAAGCTGATGCGCAGATTGCGCATCAGCTTGGCGCTGAAATTCTGGCCACGACGATGGCAGGTTACACGGGCGATGCGGTGCCTGTCGGTCCCGATCTGGAGCTCGTAACGGCCTTGGCCCGGATCGGAAAGTTCGTGGTGGCCGAGGGGCGATATCACACCCCAGCACAAGCGGCGGCCGCGATTGCTGCCGGCGCAAGCGCTGTCGTCGTCGGATCGGCGATCACAAGGGTTGAGCATGTGACAAGCTGGTTTGTTGATGCGCTTACCGCGGGCGCCGCTCACTCTGCGCAAAGGGCCAAGTAATGCACTCGGGTCCCGTTCTTTCGATTGATCTGGGGGGCACCAAGCTTTTGGCGGCACTGGTCAGCGGTGGCACGATCCTTGAGCGGGCCGAAATACCGACGGATAGGGATGGCGGTCCAAACGATTGGTTGCACCAGATAGGCAGTTTGATACGGCCTTGGCAAGGGCGGTACGCTCGCGCTGGGGTGGCGGTGACAGGGCTGGTGAAGGATGGTTTCTGGCAATCCTTGAACCCTACAACCCTGAGGATCGCTGCGCCTTTTGCTTTGCAGGCCCAAATGCAAGCATTGCTTAACCTGCCTGTCACCTTGCGAAATGACGCGCAGGCGGCAACTTGGGGCGAGTATGAATATGGAGCCGGTCAGGGCCGCGACATGGTGTTCTTGACCATCTCTACCGGGATTGGCGGCGGGGTTGTTTTGTCAGGAAAGCTGCTCTTGGGGCGTGGCGGCCTCGCGGGAAGTTTTGGTCAGATTTTGCCGCTGCCAGATGGGGGCGGGGCGCGCATAGAAGATAGTGCTTCGGGGCAATGGATCGCCAGCACCGCTGCGCGCCTTGGGCACCCGGCCGATGCGCGGGCGGTTTTTGCCGCCAAGGCCGATTGGGCGACGGAAATTATTGCCACCTCGGCCGCGCGGGTTGCCCGCTTGTGCCAGAATATTCAATTGATGCTTGATCCCGAAATTATCGTGATTGGCGGTGGCATTGGCTTGGCCCAGGGGTATCTGACGCAGGTTGAGCAGGAATTGGCGCATTTGCCGCCCCTGCTACGGCCTGCGCTGGTTTCTGCCGCCCTCGGCAAGGACGCGGGGGTGATCGGGGTCGCGGCTTTGGCGGATCGCGCGCAACATCCAAGACAGATTGAAGACTGAACCCAAATTCATCGGGAGGATGAAAATGAAATATTCCAAAACACTTATGGCGGGGGTCGCATCCCTTGCGCTTTTGGCCAGCGCCTTGGTTGTTGACGCCAAGGTTACGGTTCTGGGGTGGCCCGGCGGCCCAGAAGAGGTTGCGCTGCGTGCTGCCGCAGATCTTTACAATGCCCGCCCGGATGTGACCGAGGACAACAAGGTAGAGCTGCTGTTCACCAGCCGCGATGGCTTTTTTGACAAGCTGCAAGTTGATCTTGCCGCGGGCACCACCGCCTTTGACGCCAATCTGATCGCAACCTATTCGATCGGCCGCTACGCGCCATTCATGGAGCCGATCACATTGTCGGACGAGGCTAAATCGGTGTTTGGCGACACGGTTTTGTCGACCATGCAATTTGATGGCAAGCAATTCGGGGTGCCGACGGACCTGTCGCTGCATTTCCTCTATTATCGCAAGGATTTGACCGATGCGCTGCTGGCGGATCCGGCGGCCAAGGCGAAATATGCAGAGATCTCGATGAAATATCTCGGCAAGGCGCTGGAACCCAAAGATCCCGCCGATTGGACATGGGATGACTTTGCCGCCAATGCGCTCTATTTCAGCCAATCGGTCAATCCAGACAGCCCAACGCGCTATGGCACTGTGCTGCAGATGAAAAACCTGCTGTTCAACATGATGGTTTTCCACTCATGGCCGCGCGCTTATGGCGCGAACTGGGAAGACGAGGCCGGCAATATTACGGTCGACAGTGAGGCCTACCGCACAGCATTGACCACTGCAAAAATGCTTTATGATGCAGGGGCCACGCCGAAAGATTCATTGTCTTACGAATATGCCGAGGCAAATGCAGCCTATGACTCCGGTCAGGTTGCCGCGATGATTCAATGGAACGCGGCCGCCGGTGATCTGATGAAGGCCCAACCGCAAACTGCCAGCTTGCCACCACCGTCGGGCCCGGATGGGCGCTTTACCCATATCCACGGGTTGGGCCTTGGCCTGAACAAGAATGCACCTAACAAGGCCGGTGCAGCCGCCTTCCTGACATGGCTGTCAACGAAAGAGGCCGCTCTTGCCTATGCCCGTGCTGGCGGTGCGCCGGGTCTTACGCCCGAAGTGGCTGCCGAACTGGCAACCGAGCGTCCCGATCTGGTGCAAGTGGGCGAATACGCATCGAAATATGGCTTTGTGATGCGCGGCGCCACGTCGGAAAAGGCGCTTGCCGTCTATGAGCTTCAGGCGAAAGAGTTCACCGGCTATTGGGCGGGCACCGAAACGCTGGATGAGGCCTTGGCCAACACCGCAAAAGGCATGGCCGATCTGCTGAAAAAGGCACAATGATCCAAGGAGGCGGCGGATATCCCGCCGCCTCCTTTTTTTGAAGATCACCACGCAGGGAGGCTGGGCATTTGTTTCAACGCAAGCGCATTGAAAACACGGTTCTTGCAACGCCGTTGGTTTTGTTCATGTTGGCCCTGCTTGGCTTTCCAGTCGTTCTGAGCCTCATTTACGGCTTTTCGGCGACAAGTTTCGAGACCTTGCAATCGCCGAAATTCAACGGGTTGGATAACTTTCGGCAGGTGCTGGGCGATGGTGGCTTTTGGACCGCTGCCTGGTTTTCCCTGAAATTTGCCGTTACCACGGCACTGGCCGAATGCTTGCTCGGATTGTTTCTGGCGGTATACCTAGCACCCTTGATCCGGCAACAAGGCTGGATGGTTGCGGTTTTGATCGCGCCGATGATCGTTGCCCCAGCGATGATGGGGTTGATGTACCGCCTTGTGCTGCACGAATTCGCGGGCCCGCTGCCCTATTACCTTTATGCCATCTTTGGTGAAAGTCCGTCGTTTCTGAACGCGCAGAACGTCTTTTTGACGGTCTTTGTGATTGAAACCTTGCAGTGGACGCCCTTTGCTTTTCTGCTGTTTCTGACCGCTTATCAATCCATCCCTGCCGACATACGAGAGGCGGCCTCGGTCGACGGCACAAGACCGTGGCGGATGTTTCTTAAAATCGAGATGCCGTTGATGATGCCAACCTTGGGGATTGCGCTCTTTGTGCGCTTCATCGACGGGTTTCGCGTCTTTGATAATATTTTCGTCCTGGTTGGCGCTGGGCCGGGTGGGGCGACCACCTCGATGTCGATCTATATTTACGAGGCCTTCTTTCGGGTGGGCGACATCGGGCGCGCGCTTGCAGCGTCGATCTTGCTGTTTGTCGCGGCCTTTGCCTTGCTGTCACTGGTCGGCTGGATCGCGCGGAGGTTGGCATGAAACGCTTTGCAAATCTGCTGCGCTGGGCTGTGTTCATGATCGCGGGCTTCGTGTTGAATTTTCCCTTGATCACCACGCTGGTGACGGCGTTCAAAAGCCCCGCAGAGGTGACGCGCAATCCCGGCCTATGGGTTCATGCGCCAACGCTTGAGAATTTCGCCACCGTTTTGACGATCAGCGACCGCCTGAATGTCTATGCCTACCTGTGGAACAGCCTGGTAGCCGTGCTGATCGCAGCAATTTTGCCAATTGTGCTTTGCTTTCCCATTGCTTGGGGTATGGCGCGCCGGGGGCTGGGCGCGCGGCTGATATTTCCTTGGGTGGTAAATCTTCGCGCCTTGCCCTTGGTGATCTTTGCAATCCCGCTTTACATGATGTTTCGCGCGGTCGGGTTGCTCGACACTCAATTTGGGCTTGGCCTGATCTTGACGGTTGTTAACCTGCCTCTGGCCCTTTTGTTGCTCGTCAATGCCATAAAGGATCTTCCGCTCGAAATAGAGGAAGCCGCCCGTATGGATGGCGCCAAATTGGCCACGATGCTGTGGCGGGTCGTCCTGCCCTTGAGCCGCCCGGTTTTGATGACCATCTTTATCTTCAGCTTTATAACGGCCTGGAACGAGTTCCTGTTTGGCCTGATGCTGACCACAAGCAATGCCGTTCCGATGACCGTCGGGGCCTCATTTTTTTTCGCCTCCAGCGGGGGCGGGGTGCAATGGGGTGTTGCGGCAGCGGTTGTTGTGGTTGCGGCCTTGCCCCCCTTGGTGCTTGGGCTGACAATGTACCGGCGGGTGGGCGGCTCGATGCTTGCTGGCGCCGTGAAGGGATAAAGTCATGAAAGTTCTCATTTTTGATACCAAGGCGCAGGCAATCGCCCGCGTGGTCGAGGTGATCGCCAGCCAACTGCACCGGAAAACGGATGCCGTGCTGGGCCTTGCAACCGGCGGCACCATGGAGCCGGTCTATGCCGGTCTGATCGAGGCCTATACCGCAGGCCGCGTCAGATTTTCCCGTGCCACCACGTTCAACCTTGATGAATATGTCGGCCTTTCCGCGGATCATCCTTGCTCATACGCCAGCTACATGCGGCAGCGGCTGTTCATGCAGGTGGATATGGACCCTGCGCGTGCGCATTTGCCCAATGGTGCGGCAACTGACCCCATCCATGAGGCCCAGCGCTATGAGGCGGCGATCTCTCAGGCCGGTGGCATTGACCTGCAACTTCTCGGAATCGGTGAAAATGGCCATATCGGCTTTAACGAGCCTACCTCCAGCCTGAATTCTCCAACCCGGATCAAGACACTTACAGCCAAGACACTCGCCGCCAACCGCCAGTATTTCCCTATCGCCGAGGAGATGCCGCGCTTTGCCATCACCATGGGGGTCGGCACAATTCTGCGCAGCCGTAAGGCGCTGCTTTTGGCCACCGGAAATGCCAAGGCCGCCGCCGTTGCCGCCATGGTGGAAGGCCCGGTTTCCGCCCGTTGCCCTGCATCGGCTCTGCAATTTCACCCCGATGTAACCGTGATGCTGGATCAAGACGCGGCGTCCGCCTTGGAATTGGTCGACTATTACTCTGCCGTTCATCCGGGCGGCCGGGAGGCAGATCTTGCCTCTTGAAAGCACCGCAAGGTTGATTGTCTTGCCCGATCGCTTTTTTGACGGGGCCGCCGATACACGGCAAAGCGGCATGACCGTGGGGATCGCGGGCAAGCACATCACCGCCGCCCGCCGTGCCATAACCAAATGTCATGGATTTCCACAGGCGAACTTTACGACAGATGAAGCCGCGCGCAGCACGAGCAGCGTTTGCGCGATACGCCCTGCTGCCACCTTGCACATGGCAACAACAACACCGGCTCGCGCGATAGATTTCGGCAATGAGCTTGGGGCAATCCGTGCAGGCGTATGGGCTGGGCTGACACTTATGGGCAAGGTCTTACGAGCAGCAGAAAAGGAAACCATAAATGGCTGAAATTCGGCTTGAAAATGTGCGCAAATCATTTGGCGATGTCGATGTCATCAAGGGCCTATCGCTGCACATTAAGGAAGGCGAATTTGTAGTTTTCGTCGGCCCGTCCGGCTGTGGGAAATCGACGCTTTTGCGAATGATTGCAGGGCTGGAGGATTGCACCTCTGGCCGTATCTTCATAAATGGCCAAGATGTGACGGGACAAGAGCCCTATGACCGCAAACTGTCGATGGTGTTTCAGTCCTACGCGCTTTACCCCCACATGACAGTGCGCGAAAACATCGCATTTGCTCTGCATACGGCAGGCCTGTCAAAAGTGGAGATCGCGGCAAAGGTGGCCGAGACCGCGCGCATCCTCAAGTTGGACTCTTATCTTGATCGTCGTCCAAAGGATCTGTCAGGCGGTCAACGCCAGCGAGTGGCCATCGGGCGGGCGATTGTGCGCCAGCCATTGGGATTTCTGTTCGACGAGCCGCTCTCAAATCTCGATGCGGCCCTGCGCGCCGAAACCCGCATCGAAATCGCGAAACTTCACAAATCGCTTGGGGCGACGATGGTCTATGTCACGCATGATCAGGTCGAAGCCATGACATTGGCCGATAAGATTGTGGTTCTCAAGGCTGGTGAGATCATGCAGATCGGCTCACCGCGAGAATTGTTTGAAACGCCCAAAAACCTGTTTGTGGCGCAATTCATCGGCAGCCCGAAGATGAACCTTCTGCCCTGCACCGTCAACAGCGATGGCACCTTGGGCTTGATCGGCCACACGACGCCACTTGATTGCCCAAAGATGAGCACGCCGCCCACTCTGGTTGGCTTGCGGCCCGAACATCTGCGAATATGCGCGCCAGCGGACAGCCTGTTTCAGGGGCGGGTCGAAGTGAATGAGTATCTTGGAACGGACAACAGCATCTACGTTGATGCGGGTCCCTTGGGTCGCATCAACCTGAGGGCCGATACCAGTGTGAATGTCGCCGAAGACGAGGTGATCGGGCTGTGCTTTGCCCTGGCGGATTGTCACTTTTTTGACAAGGAGGGGCTTCGCTGTGTGCCCCAGAATGCAGCATTGGTCTGATCTACAAGACGGTGTCTTATCGCGCGGGGTGTTCACACCGGCCAAGTCAATCAGATCGCCGCATCCAGTAGCGATTTGATGATCTTTTGATAGGCCATAACTTCCAGAGGGATGATTGGTGCGGCTGGAATTGAACTCCCGCCACCACCCTTGTGGTTCATTTTGTTTTCAGCCCAATCCTTGACATAGGCGATTGTCTTCCCGGAAAGGAACGGATTGGCATTGATGACGCCTTGGCCCATCACGTCCACAACCAGTTGCGGATCTTGCGCCGACAGCACCATATTCGCGCCTTCGGCCCCAAGGAAGTGACACAGATAAAGCCGCCCGGCGGTGATATCGTGGCCGCGCGCGCGCAGATAAGATTCACCCTCGCGGGCCAGAGCCGTCACCATTTCCTTGCTGATTGTGGGGTCGTTGCGCAGGGCCAGCAAGGCGTCACGGCTCATACTGCTGGCCAAATCTGGGCGATATTGCTTCATCATCCGCAACCAGGTGCTTTCGATGAACTGACCCAGCCCGGTTGCCGAAGACAACGGGTTCTTGGCCGAGGCGTTGCCGCCCGATTCCACCCGTATGATTTGATCTACCAGAATATCAACGGCCGAGCCGCCGCCTTCGGCCACCCCCGTTGCGCCGCCACTCAGAGGATCAACCGCCGTGCCATTTTCATACATTTCAAAATGCAGATGCGGCCCGGTAGATCGGCCAGTCGTACCAATATACCCAATCAGTTGCCCCGCCTTGATCGGCTGTCCCGCTTTCAGCCCATCGGCAAAGGCGCTCAGATGTGCATAGCGGGTTTCTAGGTTTCCGGGGTGAGTGATCTTGATCAGATTGCCATAGGTGCCGCCATTCCCGGCAAACAGGATGGAGCCATCGAATGCGGCGACGACCGGTGTGCCAATCGGCGCGGCCCAATCGGTGCCGTTATGCACTTTGACCACATGTAAGATTGGATGCATTCGTGGACCGAAACGCGATGTAAGCACCCCGCTGGTAGGCGTCACCATTCCGGGCCGCAGACTTACCCCGCCACCACCGCCTCCACCACTCCCGCCAGAGCCTTGGCCGAAACAGGCGTAATCGTCCTTTCCCGTCACCTTGTAGACATTGCATTCCAGCAATTTGCCTTCGCCCTTGATTGCGGCGTAAAGAATTTGCCCTGGCCCTGGCCCCTCGGCTCCGGGGGTCTTGGAATAGATTAAAGTCATTTTGTCGCCAGGGGCGGCGAAACTGTCGAGATCAAAAGTCTGACTCATCAGAACAATGGTTTCGGCAACCACCGCTGAGGGGACACCGTTTCGGATGGCCGCAGAATAGAATGCATCCAGCATCCGGTATTTGCGGGTTATATCGACGTCGGCTGTCTTGGTGTCACCGGCATAGGAAAACAAATCCTCTTCCACCCAAGGATCTGCCGAAGTCACCACTTGCCCATTGTCATTCAAGGCAACGCTGCCGAAATAAGTGTCGCCGGTATAAAGTGAAAGCTGTACCGGCACAGTGCCACTGCCGCGATCGGCTCCGCGCATTGCCAGAATATAGCCGGGAGATAACGACGCGGTTTCAGGAATAATCGTCGCCGACGCCTCGACAAAACGCTTTGCTGCCGCTGCATCGAAGCCGTTTTCCACCATCAGCGTGGTCAGGTCCGATTGCACCTTTATCCGCAGGATCACATCCTTGTATGGCGGCTTTCGCTGGCTTTCAGGCTGAATGAAATTCAGGCTGGTGGTGTTTTCAATGACGGTTTTGGTAAAGGTTTCGGGCGTGGAGGTGCCATCCAGATTAGCGCCCCAACTGTCATCTTCTGTTTCCGTGCCCTGAGGATCGGTTGCCGAGGGGGTCAAGGGATCGCCCGCAACCACAACATTCGCAACCAGGGGTTTGGCAGCTATCTGCTCTTTTTGTGCCTTGAAAAAAGCAAAATCTTCGCGGCTTGAAGGAATCGTGGTGATCAGGCGCTCCTCCGAGGTGATCATGTCATCTTGCAGCAAAACGATGTCTGTTCCCGCACGCAGCGGTGGAATCTCAGCCGGGCGTAGCACCGTTTTGGAATGGGCCGCCATGCCGCTGGTATCAAACCGCAACAGCATCGGATCACCGGCAAGGTCGACAAAGGCCGACGCATAGCCGCCGGTCTGGTCCGATCCAGAATCTTCTGCTACCGGAACGTCCTCGGTTACTTGGTTGCCGAATGTTAAAGCGCCGGTCAAATACAGCCCGACAAACACACCAACCAAGGCCAGAAATCCACCGCCCAAAATCAAAGATGGGAAAAGCCAGGATTTTTTCCGACGACGTGCCGCGTTCTTTTTGGCAGCCTTGAACCGGGGGTCGATTTCCATGTCCGTTCCCCGAATCCCCGATCAGAACGCGCCGGTCATCCCGATCGTTCCTTTGATGATCCGGGTTTTCGCTGTTTCCTGCTTCTTGCCAGTTTTCGCCTTGGATTTCATATCCACCTTTTTGCTGGTGGCGACAGGGGCTTTGACGACCGCAACAGTCATGGTGCGCACGCCGGTTTTGACGGCAGAGCTTGCCACGCGAGCGGTGCAAACCACCTGATCCTCGTTGGTCAGGGCGGCATAGAGTGTGTCGGTCGGTTCAAGGTTGTCCGGCACCTTGCGTTTGGCCAGATAGTAGCTGGTCAAAGCGGTGCGTGATCCTTTGCCCCAAGACCCATCAACCCCAATTTGATAGCAGCCAACGCGCTTCAGCTCACTTTGCACAGCGCGTGCTAAATCACTGGCAGAGAGGGTGAGGTC
>CBDUEF010000057.1:0-11294 GCA_965366095.1 uncultured Cypionkella sp.
CAGCAAGGGGGTGGGTAGGGTCATTCCTCTCTCCGCTTTTCCATTAAACTGCGGACAGATTCGGCACAAAACGCAAACATAACGTAAACTCGCCACGATTTCGGCGAAAATTCTGATCTAAAGCGTTTCGCATTTTAACGGATTTGCGCAAAGCAAGCTGGTTATCTGGCGGCAAATCTTTCACGGGCAAATCGGCTTATCTCGGCAATCAGACCAGAAAATGCCGCTGGTGCAGGCGTTTGGCCCAATACCCAAGGCAGCAAATCCTGATCATTCTCGTCCAGAAGCCGGTCATAAAGCGCCAGCTTCTGGTCATCCATTCCCGCCAGATGCGCCTCGGCATAGGGGCCCAACACCAGATCCATTTCCTTGGTGCCGCGCCGCCATGACCGCATGGCCATGCGTTTCAGACGCGCATCGACGGATAAGCTCATGCGGCCACCGCGCGCAATTGTGCCTGCAAATTGCGTTCAAGCCGGTGCATTTCTTGCGACAGTCCAATCATCTGGCCGCGCAACCGCGCCAGATCGGCCATGGCAAGCTGAGCATTCAGCGCCATCGGTTCGGTGGTATCGGGCGCGCCAATGCCATCGCCCTCGCCTGTCATCAGCCAGCGCAAAGACACATTCAGCATGCCCGCGAGCATTTGCAGCCGGTTGGCGCGGGGCTCGACCTTGTCGGATTCCCAAGCGCGCACGGTGCTGTCACGCACCCCGAGCTTTTGCGCCAGACCGTCCTGGCTTAGCCCTGCGGCCGCGCGCGCCGCCTCAAGCCGATCACCAAAGGTGGCCACGTCATCGCTAAACCATGTGTCTGTGTTGGCCTCTGTCATCAGGCGCTCCTTATCCCAAATGTGCTTGATTGCATTGTCGGCGCACCATAAGACATTTTACGCAAGAATACAAATGCGCGCGCAAATCCTGCGAATGGAGCATCACATGGCCTTTCTGTCTGACACCCTGGCGCGGGTCAAACCCTCGCCCACCATCGCCGTCACCACCAAGGCGCAAGAGCTGAAGGCGGCGGGGCGCGATGTGATCGGTCTGGGGGCGGGAGAGCCGGATTTCGACACGCCGCAAAACATCAAGGATGCGGCCAAACGCGCCATTGATCAGGGCAAGACCAAATACACCGCCGTCGATGGTATCCCCGAGTTGAAAAAGGCGATCTGCGCGAAATTCGCCCGCGAGAACGGGCTGAGCTATGCGCCCAATCAGATCACCGTCGGCACCGGCGGCAAGCAGACGCTTTACAATGCGCTGATGGCCACCTGTAACCCCGGCGATGAGGTGATCATCCCCGCGCCCTATTGGGTGTCTTATCCCGATATGGTGCTGTTGGCGGGCGGCACGCCGGTGCCCGTGGTGGCCGGGATCGAGACCGCGTTCAAACTGACGCCAGCGCAGTTGGAGGCGGCGATCACGCCCAAAACCAAGTGGTTCATCTTCAACTCGCCGTCCAATCCCACCGGCGCGGGTTATACGCGGGACGAGGTGCGCGCGCTGTGTGATGTGCTGCTGCGCCATCCCCAGGTCTGGATCATGTCGGATGATATGTATGAGCATCTGGTGTTTGATGATTTCGAATTTACCACGCCTGCCCAGATCGAGCCCGCGCTTTATGATCGGACCCTGACCTGTAACGGCGTGTCGAAATCCTATGCAATGACCGGCTGGCGCATTGGCTATGCGGCAGGCCCTGCGCATCTGATCAAGGCGATGGGGACGATTCAAAGCCAATCCACCTCGAACCCCTGCTCGGTATCGCAATATGCTGCACTTGAGGCGCTGACCGGGCCGCAGGATTTTCTGGCCAGCAATCGCAAGCTGTTCCAGCGCCGCCGCGATCTGGTGGTTTCGATGCTGAACGCCTGCGCGGGCGTGACCTGCCCCACGCCCGAGGGCGCGTTTTACGTCTATCCCGATATCTCGCGCTGCATCGGCAAAACCAGCGCAGGCGGGGTGAAAATCACCAATGATGAGGTTTTCGCCAGCGCTTTGCTGGAGGAAACCGGGGTTGCGGTGGTGTTTGGCGCGGCCTTTGGGCTATCGCCAAACTTCCGGGTCAGCTACGCTACGGCGGATGAAGTGTTGGCCGAGGCTTGCTCTCGTATCCAGCGTTTTTGTGCCGGTCTGAAATAGCGCGTCTGAAATAACGGGGTTCCATGTCGGGCGATTTGCCAGAGTTCTTTTTCCGCATCCGTGAAAACGGTGCAACGGTGTTCCGGGTGGATCTCGAAAACCGGCAGCGGCGTATTGAGATGGAAGAAATTGCCGTTGTGAATGTGCGCAACGGCAATATCAAGCCGCATGGCGACCGCAAGCTGACGCCCGAGGAGACCGCTGCCATCAAGCTGTGGCTGGAGGACCGGGTGGCGCTGTTGAATGCGCGCGATGTTGATGACATCTTGCGCGCGGTGGATCATATGAACCTGACGGCGCAATGGGTGCAATCCAAAGCAACCGATGATCAGTTGGACGCGGTGACCGACACGTTGCTTTTGGCGATGCATGATTTGCGCACGGTTCTGGTGCGCAAAAAGGCGGATCGCTTGATGAAGGGCGAAGCGGCCGAATAGCCCGCGCGTGGCCGATAAATCTTGTGCCAAGATTTCGGGGGGCTTTGCGCCCCCCACGCAGATTGCCTTGGGCAATCCGCTCCCTCCGCAGGATATTTAAGCGATGAGGATGAAGGCGCGCTCAGACGCGCAGCGCCCGGTTCCAGAACCGCCACATCATCGCCGAGGCCGCGATCATCAGCCCGATCACCAATCCGAGCCAAAGGCCCACACCGCCCATATCCGCCCTAAAGGCCAGCCAATAGCCTGCGGGAATGCCGATGACCCAGTAGCTGAAGGCGGCAACCACCATCGGCACGCGGGTATCCTTGATCCCACGCAACAGGCCCAGCGCCATGCCCTGCATCGCATCGGCCAGTTGGAACAGGGCTGCCACCGCCAGAAGTTTTGCGCCAAAGCCGACAATCGCGGCTGAACTGGGGTTGGAGAGGTCTAAAAACAGGCCGATGATCCCATCCGCATAGGCCAGAAACAGGATCACCATCACCAGTCCAAAACAAACCGACAGCGCGATGGCGGTTTTGGCGCCGCCGCGCAGGGATTGGCCGTCGCGCATGCCATCGGCGCGGCCTGCGCGCACGGTGGCGGCGTTGGACAGGCCCAGATGCACCATATAGGACAGCGAGACCACCTCCATCGCGATGCCATGGGCTGCGAGCTCGACCGTGCCGATCCAGCCCATCATCAGCGCCGTGGCCTGAAACATCGCGCTTTCGGCAAGGCTGGTCACGCCAATCGGCCAGCCCAGCCGGAACACCTGACCCAAGCTTGGGAAATCAACGCGCCAGAAACGGATGAACAGCTCGAACCGGCGCAACTCGGGCAGCCAGGCCGCATAACCCGCCAGCAAGATGAAAGTGACGATCTGCACCACCAGCGAGGCAATCGCCGCCCCCTCGACCCCAAGTTCGGGCGCGCCCCAAAAGCCAAAGATCAGCGGATAGGCGAGGAGGAAATTAACCCCAACGGCGGCCAGCGTCACCCATAGCACAACCTGCGTGCGCTCCAGTGCCGCGAGATAGCTTTTCAGCACCATCACCAGCAGCGCAGGCACCATCCCAAGGCCACCGATGCGCAGAAAATCCTGCGCCAGCCCGGCCACTTCGGCATTCTGGCCCAGAGCGATCATCACCGCTTTGGTGTTCCAAAACAGCGGATAGGTCAGTAGCCCATAGCCCACCGAGAGCCACAGCCCCATGCGGGTATCGCGGCGCACCTGCACCTCATCGCCCCGGCCCAGCGCCGAGGCCACCATCGGCATCACCGCCTGAGCAAAGCCTGCACCAAAGATAAAGGTCACGAAAAACAACGACGCCGCCAGAACCACTGCGGCCAGTTCGGCCACGCCATACCATCCCAGCAGCACGGTATCGGTGACATGCAGCGCCATCTGGGCCAGATGGCTGCCGATCAAGGGCAGCCCCAGCGCCAGCGTGGCGCGGGCATGGGCGGAATAGGTCAGCGCGGGTTTCATCCGCCCAGCAGTAGCCGGGCGGCCAGAATTCGGCAAGCGCGCCTTTGCGATGGATCTCAGGCGTCAGCGGCGGCTGTGGGTTTGGCCTTTTTGCGCCCGGTCGCAGCCAGAACCTGACTGGCGCGCCCGACGATCAGCGGATCGGGCTGGCCGACCACATCGAAATCCTTGCCCGGATAATCAATCGTCGACAGGAAATGGCGCATGCAGTTCAGCCGCGCGCGTTTCTTGTCATTGGATTTCACGATCACCCAAGGCGCATCGGCGGTGTCGGTGTAAAAGAACATCGCCTCTTTGGCCTCGGTGTAATCCTCCCATTTGTCCAGTGACGCTTTGTCGATGGGGGAGAGTTTCCACATTTTCAGCGGATCGGTTTCACGGGCCTGAAACCGCGCGCGCTGTTCTTCGCGAGTGACCGAAAACCAGTATTTGTAAAGCCGGATGCCCGAACGCACCAACATCCGCTCGAATTCGGGGGCCTGGCGCATGAATTCGAGATATTCTGCGGGTGTGCAAAAGCCCATCACCCGCTCGACTCCGGCGCGGTTGTACCAAGAGCGGTCGTAGAACACCATTTCACCCGCCGCTGGCAAATGGGCGATATAGCGCTGGAAGAACCATTGGGTCTTTTCGGCGTCAGACGGTTTGGTCAACGCCACGGTGCGGGCATAGCGTGGGTTCAGATGTTCCATATAGCGCTTGATCGTGCCGCCCTTGCCGGCCGCATCACGCCCCTCGAACAGAACCACGAATTTCTGGCCGGTTTCTTGCGCCCAGATTTGCACCTTGAGCAGTTCGGCCTGCAGTTTCGCCTTGTCCGCCTCATAGACCGCGCGGCCCATCAGGCGGGCATAGGGAAAGCGGCCACTTTCAAAGGCCTCACGGATCTCGTTTTGTGAAACGGGTGGATATTTTTTCGGCCCACTCAGCCCATCGCCATTCCCCGCTTTGGCAGCAACGACGCTGATTTGCACCGCTGGAGGGGTTTGCTCGGGCGCTGTTGACACCTCGATGGGGGTCTCTGCTTCCGTTGCATTCAAAATCTCGACCATGAACGTCTCACTCCCGCTGACTCTGTGGTGCATGCTACACCAGCGACATTTCGCTGCATTGACTTGCGTCAATCAAATCATCGGGCAATCGGTGTAAAGCTGTTTCACAACGAAAGACGGCGGCGCCCCAGGCACCGCCGTCCTTTCGTGGGGACAAATGTTTTGGCTTTATGTCACTCGGCGCAATGTGTCGTTCAATGATCTTTGAATAGCGTGACAGGCAGCCCCCGCGCATACCCCAAATGTGGTAAGAACCAAAAAAACTAGCGCGGAGAGAGAAATCTTTCCAAAGCATCCAGCACCTGCGGCCATTCGGCAAAGAACAGCAGTTGGCCGGTGTTGGGCAAAAACCGCACCTCGACATTCGGAAAATCCAGCATCAACTCGCGGATTGTCAGCACCGGGGTTTGCGGATCCTGATCACCTTGCAGCAGAAAGATTGGCACTTGCGCGCGCTGCACCAGATGCGACCAATCTTTTTCCGAGCCGATACATTCGCGCGTAAAGGCTTCATGTGCCGAGATTTTCGCCCCCATCGACACCTCAGAGCCAACCAGAACCGCCTCACGCACATCGGGGCGGGCAAAGGCCGCAAGATCAGCGGCAGAGCCACCGTTGACCTGCGCAAAGAATTTTTCCTTGCCCAAACGCCGCGCCAGCGAAAAGCCCGCCTTGACCAGAAACGGCAAGACTTTGGGCGCATAGCGGGCATTTGCCAGAATGAAGCGCTGCCATTTGTCCATTCGGTCATATTGGGCGGCGGTGCGCAGCGGCAGTTGCGCCGCACAGCCCAAAATGCCGGTGAACAGATCGGGGCGCGCTTGGGACATGCTCAGGGCGAATCGCAGATCAGCCCCCATGGCAATGATCGCGCAGCGCCGGATGTTGAGATATTCCAGCACCGTCAGATAATCTTCGGTCACGCCTGCCAGATGGTCTTTGCCCCGCCGGTGCAGATCAGAGCGCCCGTATCCGGCACGCACCGGCACAATCACCCGCAAATTGCGCAGCCGGGCCGCGCGTTCGGCAGGCACTGGCCAACGGATCAGCCCGTAATCCATATGCATGAACAAGACCGGCCGTCCGGTGGGCGATCCAAACTCGATCCATTCCAGACGCCGACCATCGGGGGCGGTCAGTTCCTGAAACGCCAGAGGATCAAGATCGCCGGTAAGCGCCACGGCGGTGACCGCTTCGGTTGACATGCTGGCCACATCCATCAGCCCCAGCACCGCCCGCACCAGTTCAGACTGGCTATGGGTCTCGGTCTTTGCCAGAATCGAGCGCAGCTGTGTGCGCACGGTTTCTTGCGATCGCCCGCGCGACTCGGCAATGTCTTTGACCGGCAGGCCCAAGGCGATCCCGCGCACGATTTCGACTTCGGCACTGGTCAATCCGAAAGCCTCTTGCACGATATCTTCAAAGCCATCAGGCCAGACCAGTTCGGTTGACATGACCAGCGCCAGCGGGCGTTCGGCCTCGCCCTCGACCGGGCCAAGCCGCACGATCACCGGCGAGCCGGTGATGGACGAGCGGATGCGCAGCGTCACCACCCGTTCCGCGCGGCCAGAGGCCACCCGATAAATTATTCCGCGCAGGGTTTCGATGTCGTCGGGCTCGAACGGCAGATCGGCAATCACCGCGCCCTCGCGCAGACCAAAGGCCACCGCTGCGGGGCGATTGAACGACACGATCACCGAAAGATCATTCGCCAGAAACGCCGCCGAGCGCGGGATATCCTCAAGGATCGAGCGGAACGCGCCATCAACGCGCGTGGCCTCATAGCGATCCAGAAAGATCGAGGCCCGGTCAAGATGCACTTCGAACTCGGGATCATCCATCGGCGCCACGGTCAGGCCGTCATCCAGCCGCGTCGGGCCGATATGCCCCTCCCACAGATCAACCAGCGCCTCCAGCCGGATCGGATCAAGCGCAACATCATAAAGGCGATCCACAATCTGGGCCCGGTGCTGGTGCCCAAGAATTCCAAAGCGGTTTGCGGGTGGATCTTTTTCTTCCATGGCCCTGACTTGGCCCAAGGAAAGCCTCTGCGGCAAGTGAATTTATCAGTTAACTGGACGGCGGTTGGTTTTCGCCGGCTTATCCGAGGCAATTGGCGTTAGGTTGGCCAAAAAACTGGCCCTTTCGTTGCGCGATGCGCCGCAATAGGCTGGGTGAAACGCGCCATTGCGACAAGGGGACGAATCTATGATCACGCTCTATGGGGTATACCGCTCACGCGCCTCACGGCCGCTGTGGCTTTTGGCCGAATCCGGGACAGCCTATACCCATGTGCCGGTGATCCAATCTTACCGGCTGCCCGATCCAACAGCCGCCGATGCGCCCTTGCACACGGCATCGGCCGCCTTTCTTGCGGTCAACCCGCTGGGCCAGATCCCCGCCTATACCGAAGCCGGGCTGATGCTGACGGAAAGCCTTGCGATCACCCAACATATCGCGCGCCGGCATGGCGGCAGTTTGGGGCCGCAAAACGATACCGAAGCCGCCCTGATCGATCAGTGGTCGCTGTTTGCCGCGACAGCCATCGAAGGCCCGGCGCTTGAGATGCTGTATATTCAAGGCGACGGCGGCGATAAAACCCCCGAGGGGCAAGCCACCATCGCCCTGAACGCCGAAAAGCTGCGCCGCCCGCTAAGGCGCTTGCAAAGCCATCTTGCCGCGCATTCGCATCTGGTCGCAGATCGATTCACCGTGGCCGATATCAACGTCGCCGAATGTGTCCGCTATGCGCAGGGCCATCCGACACTTTTGGCCGAGTTTCCAGCCGTGAAGACTTGGATCGAAACCTGTCAGGCGCGGGCGGGGTTCCAAGCGATGTGGCAAGTGCGCTCGGCTGAACCTGCCTAGGGCGCTGCCGTCTTGATGTTTTGTGTATTTCAGTGCATACTGCAACGCACATATGCCTCGGAGATTTCCCCATGACCCGCCTTGCCACGCCGCAAATCTGCACGATGACCGAATTGCGCGAGCCGCAAAAGGTGTTTGATCGCGCCAATGGCCAGCCGGTAGCGATTTTGAAGAACTCGGCTCTGGTGGGCTATCTGGTGCCTGCCGAGGCGGTGGATCAAGCCGATCACCGGATGGCCACGATGGAGGAAGTGCTGGAAAGCCTGGCGCGCAGGCAGGCGATCAATAAGCCCGTTCTTGATTACCTTAAAGACAAATGACGTTCCGGCTGTTGACCGTTGAACTGGTCGAGGCCATTCACGATACCGTTCTGAATCCGGGCGAATTGCCGGGCCGCGCCTTGGACAAATCGCTTGAGGGTGCATTGGCACGGGTGGAGAACCGGCTTGCCTATGGCTTGATCGAGGACACCTTCGATCTTGCCGCCGCCTATGCCATTGCCATCGCTCAGGGACATTGCTTCAACGACGGCAACAAGCGCACCGCACACCAGTCAATGGACGTTTGCCTTGATCTGAACAGTATTCAGATCAGCTGGGTTGCGCTGGACATCGGCCCCACCATCATCCGCGCCGCCCAGCGCTTGATGGATGAGGCGGAACTGGCGCTTTGGCTGCGGCAACGGGGTTAGGATACCACATCTTGCGCCCTTGCCCCGTGAAATGCTCTAATGGCCCGCAAAAGCGATATAACAAGAATCGAGCAGCGCATGGCCAATGACCTTCTTTCCGACGGACCCCAGACCTATGACGCCTCCTCGATCGAGGTGCTGGAGCCGCTAGAGGCCGTGCGCCTGCGCCCCGGCATGTATATCGGCGGCATTGACGAGCGCGCCTATCACCACCTTGCCGCCGAGATCATCGACAACTCGATGGACGAGGCGGTGGCGGGCCATGCCAACCGGATCGAGGTGGAACTCCACGCCGATGGCAGCTTGACCGTGCGCGACAATGGGCGCGGCATCCCCGTCGATCCGCACCCCAAATTCCCCGACAAATCGGCGCTGGAGGTGATCCTGTGCACGCTGCATTCGGGCGGCAAGTTCAACGGCAAGGCCTATGAAACCTCGGGCGGTTTGCATGGCGTGGGTTCGTCGGTGGTGAACGCTTTGTCGGATCGGCTGGAAGTTGAGGTTGCTCGCAACAAGGAACTCTACGCCCAGCATTTCTCACGCGGCAAACCCTTGGGCCCGATCCAGAAAATCGGTGCCGCCCCCAATCGGCGCGGCACCTCAGTCACCTTCCACCCAGATCCCGACATTTTTGGCTCGCACACGTTCCGCCCCTCGCGCCTGCTGAAAATGGTGCGCTCCAAGGCTTACCTGTTCTCGGGCGTCGAAATTCGGTGGAAATCGGCCATTCCCGATGGCGATATGCCGATGGAGGCCAGCTTCCATTTCCCCGGCGGCCTTGCTGATTATCTGTCTGATACGCTGCAGAAAACCACCACCTACGCCGACCGTCCCTTTGCGGGAAAGGTGTCGTTTCAAGAAAAATACCAGGTCCCCGGCTCAGTCGAATGGGCGATCAACTGGTCGCCGGTGCGCGACGGTTTCCTGCAATCCTATTGCAACACGGTGCCCACCCCCGAAGGCGGCACCCATGAATTCGGCTTCTGGTCGGCGATCCTGAAAGGCATCCGCGCCTATGGCGAGTTGTCGAAAAACCGCAAGGCCGAGTTGATCACCCGCGACGATATGTTGACGGGCGGCTGCGCGCTGATTTCCGTGTTCATCCGCGAGCCGCAATTTGTCGGCCAGACCAAAGACCGGCTGGCCACCGAAGAGGCCAACCGTTGGGTTGAAGGCGCCGTGCGCGACCATTTCGACAACTGGCTGGCCTCCGACACCAAATCGGCGGGCGCGATCCTTGATTTTCTGGTGCTTCGCGCCGAGGAACGGCTGAAGCGCAAACAGGAAAAGGAAACCCAGCGCAAGACAGCCACCAAAAAGCTGCGCCTGCCGGGCAAGCTCACCGATTGCTCGGCCAAAGTGCGCGACAACACCGAGCTGTTCATCGTTGAGGGCGACAGCGCTGGAGGCTCGGCCAAGGGAGCGCGCAACCGCGAGACGCAGGCATTGCTGCCTCTCAAAGGAAAAATCCTGAACGTGCTGGGCGCGGCCTCGGCCAAACTGAACGACAATTCCGAAATTCGCGATATTTGTGAGGCGCTTGGCGTCCAGATGGGTAGCCGCTTCAAGGTGGATGATCTGCGCTATGACAAGATCATCATCATGACCGACGCCGATGTGGACGGCGCGCATATCGCCAGCCTGCTGATGACGTTTTTCTTCACCCAGATGCGCCCCCTGATCGACAAAGGGCACCTCTATCTGGCCTGCCCGCCCTTGTATCGGCTGACCCAAGGCGCGAAACGGCTTTATGTGGCCGATGATGCCGAAAAGGAAAAATGGCTGGCCAAGGGTCTGGGAGGCAAGGGGAAAATCGATGTGCAGCGGTTCAAGGGCTTGGGTGAGATGGACGCCAAAGACCTGAAAGACACCACGATGAACCCCGAAACCCGCAAACTTATCCGGGTCAGCATCGACGAGGACGAGCCCGGCATGACCAGCGATCTGGTCGAGCGGCTGATGGGCAA
The DNA here is from genome assembly GCA_965366095.1 of uncultured Cypionkella sp. Lineage (GTDB taxonomy): Bacteria > Pseudomonadota > Alphaproteobacteria > Rhodobacterales > Rhodobacteraceae > CBDUEF01. The sequence goes on from CBDUEF010000057.1 coordinate 10,631, forward strand.
AAAGCCCGAACTGCGGTTCCAGTATATCCAGGAAAACGCGCGGTTTGTGGAGGAGTTGGATGTTTGAATTGCTGTCCGTTTGGTGGCGCGCGCGGTAACCGCAGCAGGTGGTCTGTTAACGCTTTTCGCGTTCTGCCAGTTGCTGCGATCTAACTCTTCTGGGGTTTACATCGACTTTTCCACAGCCAAATCAGCACCATTAAATCTCCCTGCAAGTGCGAGACCAGTCTACCGAATTGGGGACGATGATTTTGATCAATTGTTCCAAACTGACTTCCTGATCAAGCCCCAAACGGGTGTGTAATCTCACCCGAAAGCAAGGGGCTGCGGAAGTAGGATTTTCTCGGCAGGATGAACGAGGAGAGTTCGAATGAAGACCAGCAAATACACTGAGGCGTGGATCCTTGCGATCCTGCGACAGCCTGGATCATGCGCTTCACCCCCGTCTTCAAGCCGAAGAATTGAACACTTCGAATTTGGATGGCTGCACGATTTATGATCGTGATCATGAAACAGTTGGCTATGTCTCGCATCTTCACGGGAATGGCGCTGGCGCACAGGTTATCGTGGATATCGGTGGGTTTCTTGGGATCGGCAACAAGCCGGTCGCAATTCACTTGGCCCATCTTGATGTGAGGCGCGATGACAATGGCGTTGTTTATGC